>CAJXSA010000122.1 GCA_913060595.1 uncultured Ignavibacteria bacterium | reverse complement strand
CCGTGTTCCGAAAACGCTTCGACCTCGCACATCCGATCGAGCTGGACAACATTCCGGCCGTGGACGCAGTGCTCATCTCCCATGATCACTACGATCACCTTGATCATACGAGCATTCTCGCGCTTTCCGAACGTGTAAGACATTTCTACGTCCCGCTCGGCGTCGGCGCACACCTGCGCCGCTGGGGCATCGACGCGGAGCGCATCACGGAAATGGACTGGTGGGACGAGGCCTCCGTCGCCGGCCTGCGCATCGCCGCGACACCGGCGCAGCATTTCTCCGGCCGCGCTCTCAACGACCGCAACAGAACACTGTGGGCGAGCTGGGTCGTGATGGGTTCGGACACGCGCGTTTTCTTCAGCGGTGACAGCGGGTACGGACCGCACTTCCGTCAGATCGGGGAACGCTACGGACCGTTCGACTTCACGATGATGGAATGCGGACAATACAACGAGAAGTGGCGGCCGATACACTCGATGCCTGAGGAAAGCGTGCAGGGACACATCGATCTCGGTGGCAAGGTGATGATGCCCATACACTGGGGCGGCTTCACGCTCGCACCCCATGCCTGGACGGAACCGGTGCGCCGGGTTCATGCTGCCGCCGCCGAACACGGAGTCATGCTCGTGACGCCAGTGATCGGTCAGCGCATGGTTTCCGCTTCCGCATTCCCGCAGGAGCAGTGGTGGAACTCCGTTGAGACGAAAGCCGACGACTGAAACGCCATCTCACTGAATGATGACCGTTCGCATCGCGCACTCATCTCCGCAGCGCAGCAGCAGCTGATATGTCCCGGGAGAAAGCCCCGCAACGCTCAGCTTCGCTCGCGACGGCGTGCCGGGACGCAGTTCATGCTGCCACGCGCGCACTCGCCGCCCCAGCAGATCACGCAGTTCTCCCCGCATCTCGCCGCGCTGACCCGCCGCAGCCTCCACACGCAGCATGCCGTCTCCCCCACCGGCAGGCTGCGGATAGCAGCCGGTGATGCGCAGTGAGGAAGGCTCCGCGTTCACTGCGTTCACCCCGGTCGGGGACGCGTATTCAAGAAGCATGTAGCCGTCGGGATCGATTTCCCATGACGCGACATCCGCATTGCAGACATCGCTGATGCGAAGAACGTCCTCGTGCAGAAGATGCACCCAGCGTGTGACATGCACCGTATCGCCCGCATGCGTCACGACACGGATTTCCAGCGGCATTTCGTACAGGCACCACCCCCGCGCGGTCTGCAGCTGACGGACACGCAGGCGCAGCGCATCCTCCCCGCTTCCGTCCACCTGTTCGACCTGCAGAATCGGCCAGCCCGGCTCGTATACCCACTGTTTGAAATACTGTTCGAGATTGTCTCCGGCGAACTCCGACATCACCTCGCGAAACATTTCGCTCGAAACGTTCGCATAGCGATAGCGCCGGAAGTACTCCTGCAATCCCGCGTAGTACAGGGAGTCCCCCATGTAATGCCGCAGCATGTTCAGCACCAGCGCCCCCTTGATGTAAATCACACTTGAATAGTTGTACTGGGCACCGTGACCGCGGTAATCGTAGAGCGGCTGCACGCCCTCGGATGCTGCGATCCCCTGGATATAGGTGCGCACGTACTCCTTCATCAGCCGGTCGAGCTGACCCCGCCGCTGGCTGTTCGCGCGATAGAGTATTTCCCCGTACATGGCGAATCCTTCGCTGAGCCAGTTTTCCCGCAGATCCATCGGTGTCACACAGTTGCCCCACCAGTGATGCGCCAGCTCATGCGCTTCGAGCTGCGGCGTCGCCGCTTCATGCATATCTGCACGGTCAAGCATAATCATGGTGTGTGTCTCGAGGGAACTCACGTCGGTGACGGCGAAAGCGATTTTCTCGGCGGGACAGGGGCCCCATGCCTGTTCGAACGTCGCCACCATATCGGGCAGCCGCTCGAAGTATTCACGAACCCGGACATCGAAACCCTTGGTGACATAGAAGTCCACAGGCAGTCCGGAACACTCGTCCGTGATGTGGAAGAACGGTCCCACCGCCCATCCCGCGGTATGCGGATGAATGGGATCCCGCATGCGCCACCGGTACCGCGAGCGCTCCGCGGTAAAGTCTTCTTCGAGCAGCGTGCCCTGTCCCGCGGCGACAGAACCGGTGGGGACGTCATAAGTGATATCGTATATCGCCTTGTCGTCGAATACGTTGTTGCAGGGCAGCCAGTGACAGGTCATCGAGACGTACCAGTGATATGAGGATTGCGCGATCGCGGCGGCGGTCACCTCGCCGAATCGCACTCCCGTCGTGTACGCTCCCGGTATCACGGCCTCGTGCGTCCCCCCGTACGAAACGCTGATGACCGCGGTGTCCAGCGAAGGAATTGCGTGCGGCAGCGTGATGAACAAAACGCTGTCGTTCTGCGTGAACGCGGCCTCGCTCCCGTCCACACAGAGCGCGGAGACCGTATTGTCCCGCAGGTCGAAAGCCACCTCATGAAGGGGACTCCGGGAAATATTTCGAATGGTGATATCCACCACGCCGTCAATGTGCCGCGCGTCCATGTCGAAGGTCAGGACAGCGCGGTACTCTGTCACGTCACAGTCGTGATGCTGTGCGATGGCGGAAGTTGCAAGGAGGCAGAAGAGAAATAGTACGGCGTGCTTCATGGCAGACCTCGGACTGTATCTGTGTGATATGATGCCGGGTTATCCACGCAGTCACGTCCGCGCTCTCCGTGGAGAGACGGACGGCCGTCGCAATGCTACTGTGTCAATGTGTGAATGTACGGGATCAGGTTTGAAAAGATACATGGGGATGCTTTTATACCCTGTGGTCCTCTCCCCGTTCGCGTGTGTGCGATCTCAAGGTCACACCGTCGCCGCCCAGGGGTGACCTTCCTCGCGGACCATGGACTCGAGCACCTGCCGGGGACGCACGTATTCCTTCAGAAAATCAACGAGCGATCGCGCGACACCGTGCAGTGCCTCCCTGCTGGCCTCGTCGGTGATCCGTCCCTCGGCGTCGAACACCTTGCGGACACCGGCGATGGAGACCGCGCCGGGCATGACGATGGCTCCCGTGTGTGCACAGACGCTACGCAGCTGTTCGAGAGATTTGATCGCGCCGATGCGTCCCCCGGCCACGCCGAGCAATGCCACGGGTTTTCCCTCGAGCGCCGAAGGAAATCCGAGATTTTCAATGATAAGCTTCGTCATCGCAGCGAAACTGCCATGGTATTCCGGCGTGCCGATGATGACGCCCGCGGCCCCGGAGACAATCTCCCGCAGACGCCGCGCATCCGCCGTTTCAGGCTGACCGGGAAAGGGCAGATCGAGTTCCCTGCCGTCAAGCAGCACGGGTTCGACATCGAGAACGCGCAGTTCATCCATGACGACGTGCATGGCGCGAAGGGTGTAGTTGTCGGGGCGGCTGGTGCCGGATATGCAGGCGATACGGTCCATGGGAACTCCTGATGTATTGCGTACATGCAGATCAACATTTCTCCGCATGTTTCAGGTTCCGCCCCGCATGCCCCCGTCACAGCGAAAGACGCGACGCCGCACCGTGAATCCGGTGCGGCGTGCCGCAGTCGTTCACACTCACATGCCCCAGAGGTCGCCGGTGTTGACCTCCTCGTTCTGCAGTTTCAGATAGTAATACAGCTGTCCCTTGTGCTGCTTGAGGTGATCGACCATCTGCAGCATGCGCACACCGAGCGGAAAATCCATCGGATCCCACGGCGCCTTGGTGATCTTCGTAGTCAGCTCTTCTTCGCTTGCTCCGGCGAGCATCTCGAGGGCGACCTGCTTGTCAGCTGCAAGCAGCTGCTTCGCCTCCGCAACACTGCTCACGGCAGGAAGCTTCTCCGCGGGCGGAAGCATGTCCTCCGGTGAGAGGTCATCCATGTTCATACCCTCGGGCAGTCCCCAGTCGCCCGTCACAAAACCCTTGATGCTGGCGCCGCAGGCGTTGGTGAGATGATGCAGGAGCTGTCCGGTGGTCATCCAGTTGCTGCCGGTGGCCGGCTTCCACGAAAGGTCCTTCCCCTCGACGCGATCCATCAGCTTCTCTGTCACGCCGTAGTTGTATTCGATCGCTCCCGCGATAGTGCTTTTCCAGTCCATGAGTACCTCGTCCTTTGAGATGAAATGATGAGACGTGAGGAAAACCGCAGCCGTTCCGCATGCGTCGCACGCGCGCGGAACAGCTGCGCTTCCATGCGTCAGCGTCAGTCTTTTTCGACCGTATGCTTCACGATATAAGTCTGCTCGATACCGTTATCCCATTCGTAGTCGAATTCGATACGGTAGTTGATGGTCTTGATATGGTCCTCGGTGTAGTGGCGGGTGACACCCTCGTCGTCCTCGACGGTGATATCCATGAATGTCACCTCGTCGGAGGTCAGATCGATGGGGTCTCCCCCACCTTCCGTCGGCGGCGGCATGGGAAGGTCGACCGTGATCACGCCGTTGCCCCCCTCGCCGCGGCTGACGATCAGACCGCCGCCAGGAAGCGATTCGTCTGCTTCCCAGGCCGCTTCGAAGAGAATGTTGACGGACTTGCTGTCCGCCAGCGCCCATGCGATACTCGCGACGAGCAGGAGGAGCATGACGATACCGGAAAAACGTTTGAAAAACTGCATGTGGAACTCTCCTCTGAAATGAATTGATGAACCGTTCGATGCGAAAATGGAACTGCGCTAATCCTTGAACTGCAGGGCGATGCCGAACGAGGCGGACTGATCGAGCTGCCTGCGCTTTGAATAATTTGGATCGTACACGACGCGGACATTGTATCGAAAGGCAAAGACGTCATACTGCAGCTTGACTTCGCTTTCGCCGATCGAGTGCGGGTCAGTAAAAAAGGAACCGAGGTTGCCCTTGGACAGCGCGACGCCGAAGGCACGAAACGTGAATTTGAGATCCTCGGTGATGTCGTTCAGGTACTGGAAGCTGAGCAGTCCGCTGTATCCCGACTCCAGCTTGACGCTGCGCGCCTTGCGTATCGCAGAAAGGGGGTTGTCGGGGTCGACGTTCAGGCGGCGCTCACCGGTCAGCAGGAAACCCGTCGACAGCGTCTGCTGAAACGCGTAGCCGATACCGTAGCGCAGGCTGAGCCGCTGCGTCTTGTCATCCGATTTCCAATCCACCCACTGTCCGATGTAGAGGGTCTCGTAGAAGAATGCCGGATCCATGAAGGAGGTCGGCTGACCGTCACGCGTGCCGTTCGCCATGTCGGTTTCCATGGTCAGTTCGAGAAAGAGACTGATATCGTATTTCTCGGAAAGATGCACGGACGGAATCACGGAGAAAATCAGATCGTCCCGGAGGTTCCGGGGCACGTCGTCCGAGTAGGCCTGCCGCTTGAAATCCGCATTCAGATACGATTTCACGTGAAGCTTCCCGATATCGAAGGATATCTGCGACCGCCAGCTGCCGAACAGCGTGAGCAGCAGCGCCTCCTCGTCCTTGCCCTGCTCGGTGCTCATGCTGAACGTGAAGGACGGCTCGATCAGGTAGCTGAACTCGCCTTTCCCGGAAGGCTTGACATGCCGCTGCGCGGTAAGCGGGACTGCGAGGAGCAGGAATGTGAAAACAGCCAGTATGCGCAGCAATGCGTCATCCTTTCTGTCCTTACCGGGACGCGGCACCGTCGGCGGCGCTGCCGCCGCACCGGGACATGACCTTCGTCCATGGCAGGACATCGGCATATGTTTCGCTGCGCCGCGACCTGCATGGCAGGATCGACGCGGACAGCAAGACTATGAAGCGTGATTCAACACGCTTAAAATAGGACCGTGGATGTCACTAATGCAATTTCTCTGCGCCTTTCTTCGAGAATACGTGTGGAATTCGTATCTTTTGTCCGACTTCCCAAGCAAAACAGGTCTTCCCACTCCGAATGTGACGACGATTCACGTGGGTTATTGCCGGAAAGGCGCCATGAAACTGTCCGTATACGTACTGTCCCTGCTGTTGTGCGCCGGCACTGCCCTGGCGCAGCTGCCCGACAGTGCCGCAAGAAAAATCGCCGCCGTGACCGCGCCGCGCGACAGGGTGGATGTACTCAACGAGATTTCCTGGGATCTGCGGCACAACCTCCCGAATCTCGCGCTCGATCTTGCGCTCGAGGCGCGGGACCTCGCCGACTCTCTCGGGTATGCGGAAGGACTGGGCTGGGCCTTCCGCAACGAAGGCGTCTCCGAGTACATACTCGGGAATTACGCGGACGCACTGACCTCCAACATGGAAGCGCTCCGCATCTTCGAGCGACTCGAGGACAGGGACGGCATCGCATCGAGCTATCTCAACATCGGACTCATACACTGGCAGGTCGGGAACCTCGACGACGCGCTGCGCTACTTTCTCGATGCGCTCAATCTCGAGGCGTCGACACGGCAGCAGGGGACCGCGAACGCGAACATCGGACTCATCTATGCGGAGCGAGCGGAGTTCGAACACGCGCTCGCGTTCTCTCACCGGGCACTGCAGGTCTATCGCGCCGCCAACGACCGCCTGGGCGAATCGACCGCCCTCAACAACATCGGATGGATACACGAACTGCAGCTGAACTTCGACGAAGCGCTCCGTCAGTACATGCGCAGTCTGAAGATACGCGAGGAGCTCGGAGACTCGCGGCGCATCGCCAGCGTGTGCATCAGCATTGGCTCCGTCCTCTCCGCGAAGGGTAGGTTCAATCGCGCCCTCCGGTATTTCTCCCGTGCGCTTGCGCTTTCGCGGCGCATCGGCGATAAAAAGCTGGTCCAGGACACCTACCAGGAACTGGCATCGACGTACGAGGCACTGGGGAATTTCGAGGAAGCGTACAAACACCATGTGCGCTATGCGGCGATCAAGGACAGCGTTCTCGACGAACAGAAAGCGCTGGACATCGCAAAAGTCGAGGCGAATTTCCGTATCGAACAGGCTGAACAGGAAGTCATGCTGCTCAAGCGCAGTCAGCAGCTGCAGCAGACCATCGTGTATGCCACTTCGGGCGGCCTGCTGCTCGTGCTGATCTTCTCCGTCATTATTTTCCTGGCGTACCGCAGCAAGTCACGCATAAACCAGCAGCTGAAAGCGACGCAGAAACAGCTGATCGTGCAGGAAAAGCTCGCCTCGCTCGGTCAGCTCACCGCAGGAATAGCGCACGAGATCCAGAACCCCCTCAACTTCATCAAGAATTTTTCGGAAGTCTCGAAGGAACTGCTCGACGAGTACAGCGACGAGCAAACCCCGACCGAACAGAAGCCGGCGCTGCTTGGCGATATTCGCCAGAGCATTGAGAAAATCCATGAGCACGGGAAGAGAGCGGATGGCATCGTCCGCGGCATGATGCTCCACGCGCGGAGTTCCTCGGAGGAACGGCAGTTCGCCGACGTCAACAACCTGCTCGCATCGGTGGTCGAGCTTGCGGGACACGGCACCACGGCAATGCAGACCGGACGGCAGCCCGTCTTCGACACGCGTCTTGCACCGATGCTTCCCACAGTTAAAATCGTGCCGCAGGACCTCAGCCAGGTCTTCCTCAACATCCTCAACAATGCGATCGATGCCACCAGCGAGCGGGCGCGATCGGCGGACGAGGATTTTGAACCGCGCATCACGATCGAAAGCAGTGTGCACAACCGCTCCGTGCGCATATGCATTCGCGACAACGGCACGGGCATTCCGGAGAGCGTGCGCAGCAGGATTTTCGAACCCTTCTACACGACGAAAGAAACCGGAAAAGGAACAGGACTCGGACTGGCGATCAGCTACGACATCGTGGTTCACAAATACAACGGCACCATGGAAGTGAACTCCAAGGAAAATGCGTACACCGAATTCATCGTCACCCTGCCCGCGGAATGAGCGCCTGGACAGCATGGATCATCCGGACATCGTCCGGAAACAGCGCTGCGCCCGCGGCGCGACCCTGTCTGTCATCTTCGCATTCTGCGCACTGACTGCCACGACACTGCGGCTCGCGGCACAGGAGTTTCCCGCAGAGTGTCCGTCGTCCCCTCCCTGCACGTTCACCACCGCACTGGATTCCCTGGAATGGGATCGAATACAGCGTCGCTTCCACGAGCAGGACTCCCTGTACGCCGTCACGCGCCAGGAAGTGACACGCGCGGCCGCTGCGCGAATCGCAGACACACTTCTCGCCTTCAGCGAAAAGGCCCTGCGCGACTGTCCGCATCCGGCGCTGCTCTTCGCGTTGAAGTATTATGGCGAGACGCGAACCGAAGCGGAGAGCGGCGAGGCGCTGCGGGCGTTCGGCCTTGCAGACAGCCTGTACCATTCCCATTACGTCTGCGAATCCGCCTTCTCCCTCGCCATGCGCGGAAGCATGGGCTTCGTCGAATGGCTTCGCGGAAACTACCATCGCGCCGAATCGCTCTATACCGTGAACGCGCGCCTGATAGAGGCAGCGCGATCCCGCACGGATCCCGGGTATGCCGAGACCATGTTCTGGCTTGGCCTGACGCGCACGCATGCAGGAAAACCAGCCCCGGCGGTCGAGGCGTTCACCGAAGCCCTTGCGCAGTATCTCGCGCTCGATGACAGCGCCAACGCGGCGGACTGCCTTTATTACATCGCTTCGGAACGATTCGCGGCTCAGGAATTCGACAGCAGCGAGGACTCCTGGAAACGCTACGTGCGCTTCCAGGAGTCGATGCACGGACGCATCGGAACGGCGGCGGTCGAGGCGCTCGAGGGCATCGGCGCATTCTATGAACGATGCGGCCGATACGAGGACGCGCGCAGGGTGCTTTCCGATGCGGTAAACAGGGTGCATCACCCCTCCAGCGATGTCTCCGCGCTCACCCGCTGGTCGCTGCTGGCGACACTCGCACGCGTGCTCGAACAATCGGGCGACCCCGCGCACGCCCTGCAGGCATACAGGGAAGCGGTTGTCCTGTCCATGGATGTCGACATGCAGTTCCGCGCCCAGGTCATGGCCACGACGCGGAACAATCTGGCGCTGCTCTACGAACGTCGCGGCGAGCATCACAAAGCCGAGGAATCGCTCGCACAGGCGCTGCTGCTTCTCGACTCCCTCGACAATTCCCGCATGCTGAAAGCGATCCGCGCGAAAATGCTCGGCTCCATGGGCATCGTCGCACATTCCCTCGAACAGCATCAGCGTGCGGAGCAGCACTTCCTCGAGGCCATCCGCCTGATGGAAGAAGAGAACGGCCCTGACAGCCATGATCTCGTGTATCCGCTCGGGAATCTCGCGCTGTTTTACAGGGACACCGATCGGCCCGCGCTTGCTCGCACGCTTCAGCTGCGGGCGCTGCGGCTGCATCGCGCATTCTGGGACAGGGAGCATCCGATCGAAGGCGTCCTTCTCCGGAATCTCGCGTCCATCGAACTGACTGCAGGCAGACCGGACACGGCCCTCCTGCGCGTGCGCGAGGCGCTGCGCATACTCTCCCGGACATATGACGACATCAACGTTGAGACGCTCAGCTGCCTGCTCGTCTACGCCCAGTGCATCGAGCAGCGACCGGGAACAGTGGAAGCATCGTCGATCATGCAGCGTCTCGTCGATGCGTCCACGGGACGCATTCGGGCATCCTTCGCATTCGAGAACGAGGAGCGGCAGCTGCATCTGCAGGACGACCTGCTGCGACGGCACCTCGCCTCCGTCGCCCGATGGGCGCTCTCGGCAGGCACGAATGGCGCGGGAATCCTTCTCGATGGAATCATGTCGCTGAAAGGGAGTGTGCTGGCGGAGAATCTTCGCCTTCGCGCATCGCTGGAAAAGCACGACCGCGAGCAGCAGCTGCACACCTCGCTCACGGCGGCGCGGCAGCAATACGCATCGCTTGCGACGCGAAACAGTGACGGGAATGGTGCGGAGGCTTCCGCACTCAAAAACCGGCTTCTGCGAAGCATCGATTCACTCGACGCCGAACTGCGCCGCGTCAACATGCGCTACGACCAGCATCAGCGCACCCTGCAGGCCGGATGGAAGGACCTGCAGCACAGGATGCGGCATGACGAAGCCATCGTCGAATTTTTCGCCATCCCTGTTTCGTCCGAAGAAGACAGCCTCATCTTCATCGCTGTCGTGCTGCGCGCCGAGGGACCTCCGGTCGCCCTGCGACTGTGCAGGGAATCGGATGTCGTCGATCCGATACTTCATCATGCCCCGGGTGGCTATCCCGCCTATCTGGGCGATCACGAGATTCTCCAGACACTTCACGACCTGCTGTGGGCTCCTCTGCACCCGTATCTCCGCGACAGCGGGACTGTGTATGTCGTTCCGGACGGGGAGCTGCACCGCCTGCCATTTTCCGCGCTGCTGCGCAGAGACGACCAGGACAGGAGCGTGTTCCTTGATGAAACGTACACTCTCCAGCGCCTGACCGGCAGCAGGCAGCTGT
>CAJXSA010000121.1 GCA_913060595.1 uncultured Ignavibacteria bacterium | reverse complement strand
CGAAGGGTGGCCCGTGCTCGCGGTGTCACGCTTCTGCGAAGATCCCGACGGTCCGTTCCGTCTCTGCGTCCGACAGGAGCAGGATGCCTACGGCTGGCCGCTGTTCGCGACACCAGTTGAAGTGGAGTTCATCACCTGCGCCGGCGACACCCTGCGCTACGCGCGTGACGCGCACGCGGTGAAACAGGACATGCTGGTGTTCGACGAAGTCATGGACAAAAACGTCGCGTCCTGGCGTCTCGATCCCGACGGCTGGCTGCTCAGCGAGGTGACCGCCGCCAGCGGTGTCGACGCCGTCCCGGCGGCCGTTTCCACCCTGTCCCTGGGTGCGGTGCACCCGCATCCCCTCGGCGCGGGTCCGGCCATGCTTCGCCTCGACACACGGCACGCGGCCCATGTGCGCATAGAACTCTGCGACGTCCTCGGACGCCGTATCACCGTGCTGGAGGACCGCGCGCTTGACGCCGGGTCACACGACCTTTCCCTCACGCTCCCCGCTGTTCCGCCGGGCGCATACCACATCGTCGCCACCGGCGGCGGTGACGCCGCAACGCGGAATATCCTCATCCATTGAGGTGCTGACGGAGTGCGCCTGTCCCACGCAAGGACAGGCGCGCTCCGGAGGTTATTCCCGCAGGAAACAATCGAACGTAACGAAATGACTGGCCGGTCATTTCTGATACTGGCCGGTCATTTGTAGAACCGGCTTCTCCGGGCTGTTCGACATGCTGTGCCGGGCAGTGGCAGCGAAGTGGGGGGAGCATCGCGAAGTGGTGGCGTTCAGCTGACGCTCGCCTTGATCTGTAACAATGCGTTCACTACCGTGTTGTACAGTACGTCGAGGGAATAATTCGGAGTGAGCGTCGTGCGCCTGATCCATCCTGCCATTCGTCGCGGAATCGTCTGTGCGGTTCTGTTCCTTTTCATTGCGCCGCAGCTCGCAGCCCAGGGGAGCCTGGACATCAAGCGCATGCACGTGCAGTGGCCTGATGTCCACGTGTTCTACACCGCGCGCTGCGCCGGTGCGATTCAATACGGCGTTTCTTCCTCTCAAATCGACGTCACCGTGGACGGCCTTCCCCGCAGTGTGACCGCGCATGCATGTCCCAATCCCGCAGCGGCCTGCCCGTTGTCCGTGTCACTCGTGGGCGACGCGAGCGGCTCGATGGCGGGACCGGGGAACGCCGGACTGAAAACCGCTTTCCATTCCTTTATCGACTCCCTCACGGCGCAGGACGAAGCGGCGGTGCTCTATTTCAACACCACCGTCACCACCGCGCAGACCATGACCGCGGACACGGCATTGCTGCATGCCGCGGTCAACGGCATTCCTGCCGCGGGTGGCACCGCGGCGTGGGATGGCCTCTGGGCCGGTGTGCAGGAAATCATCGCCAACGGCACGGGCAGCTGTCGCAGCGTCTTACTCATCACCGATGGCATGGACAATTCCTCCACGCATTTCCCCAACGACGTGATCCGCCTGGCCGCGGACAACAGGGTGCACCTGTTTTCCGTGGGACTGGGGTCAGCGATCGACACGACGGCGCTGTCGCTCACCGCGCAGCTGACAGGGGGACTCTTCCGGCACATCAGCAGCGTTGCGCAGCTGCCGGGCGTGCTCGCGGAGTTCATGCGCTTCATGCGCGACGGCTTTGAAGAATGCGGGCTGACGCTGCAGCCGGGCTGTGCCGACGGCGCCGCACACACGGTACAGTTGGAAATCAGCGCTCTCTGCGGCGGGACGGTGCGCGACAGCGCGACCTACCGGGCACCGCTGGATACCGCGTCCTTCGCGGACATGGAGATGCGGCTCGACAGCACGCTGGTCGCGGGCGCAACGGAATTCGATCTGCCGCTGCGGCTCGTGACGCCGCTGAACGGGGAACATTTCGAGGCGCTGGAGTTTTCCATCGCGTTCAACACAGCACATCTCGAACTGAAGGACGTATCCCTCGCTCCCGGATCGCTGCTCGCAAACGCCACGGTTGCGTACACGCCGACCGCGCAGGGAGCGGACATCTCCGTCAGCGGTCCCACGCTCGTGACAGGAATGGGCCCCCTGCTGGATTTCCGTTTCCGCAGTGTGGTGATTCCCAACGATACCGTTTGTACGGATGTGATGATCCGCGACGCGCAGTTCAGCGCAGGCTGTTATCGACCTGTGATGCAGGACGGGGAAGTGTGCATACGTCCCGGCACGCCGGTGATCAGCTGCGATATGACCGGGGACGATCACCTGGCCTGGGACAAAAGCGCGCAGGACTATGCGCCGCGTCCCTTCGCGGTGACCATGAAACTCGAGAACAGCGGCGACGGCGGCGCTACGGGCGTGCGTTATCATCTCAGTTATGACACGACCGATGTGCTGCTCGTCTCTCCCGCAGTGGATACGCTCGTGGCGAATCCGTCGGTGCTTCTGCCCGGCGGACAGAAGCAGGCCACCTGGCAGCTCGCCGCGCGTCCGCGGAGCAGCGGGGACAGCGTCACGCTCGCGATCACCGCATCCTTCGACAACGCTCCGCCGGTCACCTGCACGCACCGCGTCTGGATTCCCGCGTCGGCGCTGACACTGCGCTGCGTGGTCGATGTCCCGACGATCAGCGTCGACGCGGACAACATGCGTTATCAGCCCATGCCATTTCCGGTCACGGTGACGGTGAGCAACCCGGAGAGCACTGTCATGAATAACGTACGGGTGCGCATCGACCTGCCTGCGCCTCTGACGCTCGCGGGCGCCGATGCGCCGGACCGTTTCGTGAAGGATGTGCTTCCCCGGACGCTGCACCCCGGACAGAACGGAGCGGCGCAATGGATGGTGTCGCATCCGCTGATCAATTTCGAGCGGGGATATCTTGTCGACGTGTGGGTGTACGCGGACAACGCCGATTCCTCGCTCTGCCAGGCGGTGGTGACCATTCCGGCCATCAACGCACCGAAGCTCGCGCCGCGCTGCTACGTGCCGGATTCCCTGCATTTCGATGTCAACCTGGACAGCTACGTGCCGAATCCCTTCACGGTGGAGCTGACCTGTGTCAACAACGGGCAGCTGCCGGCGGCGAATGTGCTCGGGACGATGGTGCTTCCTCCGGACGTCGAGCTGGTCAACCCCGCGGAACCGCTGACGAAGACCTTCAGCCCCTTGACCATTCGACCATGGATGATCGGCGACCCGATACCGGAGATGAGCTGGGACGTGCGATACAGGAAGCGCGCGCATGCGCCGGTGTGTCCCGAATTCGTCTTCCTCGTCACCGGCGAAAGCACGAAGGGGATACCCCTTGACACCGTGCGCGTGTCCTGCTGCGTGCCCGTGAAGCCGATCGTTCCGCAGTGGGCCTGCGCGCTGGAAATCCCGGATTCCCTCGGCCTCAACGTATCCGGCACCGCGGTGGAGCCGAATCCCTTCACCGTGCGCTACACGATCACCAACAGCGGACAGCGCGCGGGCACGATACGCAGGGTGCACTTCCCGCTGCCGCTGCAGGACGGCGTTTCATTGCTTCCCAGCTCGCCGATGGGACATGACGACAGCGTGGACGTGACCATCGGTCCCAACGCGACGGCCAGTTTCGAATGGCTGGTGAGCGTGCGCGACCGTATCACCCGTCGCGATCTGCAGCTGCAGGTCACGGCCTGGGACGATGCCGGGGATCCGATTTCCTGCGCGGACAACCTGCCCATCGCCGCGGTACAGCAGCAGCTGACCTGCGGCGGCATTGAGCTGCCGAAGGAAATCTGCGCGGAAGGGGACATGTTCTTCGTCGCCGTGACACTGCGGAACAGCGGCAGCGTGAACATCAACAATCCCTCGGCACTGCTCGAATGGACGGACGTGAACGGGACGCCCTTCGTGGATTTTTCGTCCTCCTGGCCCAACGAAAACCCGAAAACGCGCAGTGTGATTTTCCCGGGACAGGAAGTGGAATTTCGCTGGATGTTCCAGACCCTCACGCGGAACACCGGCAGCACTCCGCTGCAGGTGCACTATACCGTGCGCTACGGCGCGGACGGCATTCCGACACAGGACGGGGGACCGAACTGCGAGGGCACGGCCACCATCCTGCCGATGCAGGTCCGGCCCATCGATGTGATCGGCGCACTGACGCCCTGTGAAGGCGACACGGTGCTTCTCGACGCCGGCGGGGGATACAGGGATTACTGGTGGAGCACGCAGCGGGATTCCCTGCGTCAGCTCATCGTCACGCAGAGTGGCGCGTATTACGTGACACGGCATATGACACAGCCGCCGTATTGCGCGGTGTTCTCCGATACGGTGGAGATCATTTTCAATTCGCGTCCCGCGAAGCCGGTCATCACCCGCAATGGCAATACGCTCACCGCACCCGCGGCGGCGTCATGGCAGTGGTTCCTTGACGGCGGCGCAATTCCCGGCGCCACCGCGCAGCGTTACACGGTGACACGGAACGGCTCGTATGCTGTCGCCGTGACCAACGCGCATGGCTGCAGTGCGATGTCCGACACTATGCATGTCACGGTGCTATCAGCCGGCATACCGCCTGATCCGCGACTGCGCATTGCGATTTTTCCCAATCCCGCGCGGGACAAGGTCACCGTCGTCGTCGAAGGCGTTCGGGCCCGGCAGCTGTCGCTGCGCGTAACGGACATGCTTGGCAGGGAAGTGCTGCGGAGGAGTATGCTGCCGGACGGCAGCCGGCAGCAGCTGCGGCTCGATCTGTCGGGGCACGCCGCGGGCGTGTACCTGCTGCACATCGACGGAACGGAGCGGCGGCAGACGCGCATGCTGCTGTTGCAGCGCGAATAGAGCTTCGGGAAGGGGGACGCACGGGCATCGTGCACGATGCACCGAAGCGTCGCGCCGCCGTCACTGCCGCTGTCCACCCTGCGGCGGTCGGCGGCATTTTTGTTGCGCTGCGAAGCAGGCAGAGTGGCTGACACTTAGATTTTAAAGTCCTATATTACGACATCGAGACATGCACGCAGTCCTCAATCACAATGAGGTATTCCATGCGCAACGAGTACAGGAAGTCCGGCGTTCGCGTCGCCCTCCTTGCGGTACTGTTCCTCGCACTCACGGTCGTGCCGCGTCCGCTGCTCGCACAGAGCGGAACGGACGAAGGCCCACCCTACTACGACAAGGTGGTGCGTCTGCAGGACGGAAGCGTCATCCGTGACGTGGAGGTCACATGGGAGCAGGAAGAAGGGGAGTACGAGCGCTACGTGATCAAAACGCGCAGCGGGGAAATCATCCGCAAGCTGCCTTCCGATATTCTCGTCATCGAAACCCATTCCCGCAGTTTCATGCCTCCCGGCTACAATCCCGTCGGCATCGTCACGCCCTGTGACGATCGGCAGCGCGAGCGCCTGCCGTATTTCCTGGAGCTGCGCGGCTTTGCGTACTTCGCGGGTGAAGATGAATCCGACACGCAGATCGGTCTTGACGGACCTGTGTTCGGACCGGAGATCGCCGGCGGCTTCCGTTTCGGCGCTTTCGGCATTGGCCTCGGTGCCGCCTGGTTCAGTTCGCGGGACATCAGCCGTTTCCCGTTTTTCATTCACGCCCGCTACCAGCTGGCCATGACCTGTTTTGCTCCGTACCTCTTCGCCCAGGCCGGGACGGTGTTCGACGATCAGAGCGGGGAGACGCTTGGCTTCGACAATCTTCTGGAGGCCGCGCCCAAGCTCTTTTCCCTCGGTGTCGGCGTCGATTATCCGCTGTCCCCGGCGCTGGACATTTCCTTCGATCTCGGGTATCGATACATGCAGCTGCCGACCGCGGTGCTCTGCGACTGCTCGGACCGTCCGGAACGCGCGGAAGCGATTTATTTCAACGAAAGCCACGGACTCCTGCTCCGTCTCGGCGTGACCTTTTAAGCCGGAGGAAGCACAATGATGACACATCACAATACAGCATTTCATTCCCTCCGCATCATGGGAATCGCGCTCGCGACGCTGCTGCTTTCCTGCCAGTCGCCGATGGAGCGTCCGCCGACGGAGGCGCGTGACGTCGTCGTGCACGTGCAGACCGATGCGGGAACTCCCGTGGAGCTGCTCCCCGTCGAGGTGTACGATCTTTCCGTCGCTCCCGATGCGCGGGAGAGGATGGACCGCGAGATCACCGACCAGGCCGGCAACGCGTATTTCCGCTTTGTCATTCCCACGACCGGGGGACGTTTCCGTTTCATTGTCGGAAATGAAGAAACGGGCATCACCACGCTCGATGCGAACCTTCTCTGCCGCGATACGCTCATGGTGGTCGAACTGCTCAGCGAGCAGCTGCCCTGCTCCGGCAGTATCGAACGGACGCTGCGCATCGACGACGTCTGCGCTCCTCTCGCGAACGGGGAGCGCTTCACCGACAGCACGCAGGTGATTTTCCGCAACGGGTGTGACGTGCCCATGACGTACACGCTCAGCGGTCCCGGAGACACACCCGCGCTGTCGCTGCTGGTCATCGACGCCGACGGCAACGTCGTCACCGACAGGCCTTTCATCGTGCCCGCCGGGGGACAGATGACGCTGCGCGCCGTGGCGACGCCGGAAGACAGCGTGCTGTACAGCAACGAGTACGTATTGACCGGCACAGGTGCCAACCAGGCGTCCATGACCATCCGGCTGACCGTCGAGGTGGAGGCGCGCAACTGCAATGTCTGCGTGTGCCCGGAAGATGAAATCATCATCGATTTCGGCAGCATACAGTCACTGCCGGAAGCAGAGCGGGGCGAATCCGCCGAGGTGGTGTCCCTGCCGCGCAACAGCTGCCTGTACGACCGCATCGACGACCTGGTCAAGCTGCCCACCACAGCCGATGTTTTTGCTGTGACCGAACTGTCCGCGCTTGCAGTGCCCCCGGGGGCGCGAAGTGCCGTGACGGTGACCTTCCGGCCGAATCAGCTGGGCAGTTACCGCGACACCCTTCTCGTCGAGCATTTCCTGCCCGAGGAGCAGCGCCGCTGCACCACGCGGGTGATCCTGCTGGGGAACGGCTGCGGTCCCGCCTGTGAAATCGTCGAGGACCGGCGGCTCGTGGAAGATCCGCCGAACAGGTTCGACTTCGATATGGGGCGCGTGCGCGTCTACGAGGGCGGCCGCGACGTGATCTGCTTCACCAACGTCGGCGACTGCGGCGTGCTCGAGCTGCAACAGGACTTTCTCGAGACGCCCGGATTCACCGTTTCCCCGCCGACACTTTCCATCGAGGGAGGAGAGACCGGGTGCTTCACCGTGCACTTCGATGCGTCGGACGAGGTGGTCTGGCCCGAGGGACACGGCCGTCCCGCGAAAACCGAACACAGCATGCCCCTGGTCATCAACGGCTGCGGAGCACGGAAGGACGTGTCCGTCCGCGTGGTCGTCGACACGCTGCCCGTGCTCTTCTCCCGCTGCATTTACCGGTGGGATCAGAACGGCAACTACGGGTACAACTTCACCCCGGTCGGCGGAAAGGGAGAAGACCGCTACGATCCCGACGCGCTCACATCGCAGATCACCGACCTGGTCGTTCTCGCGGCACGCGAAGGCGTCGATGCCGACGTGCGCATTCGCAGCGGATGGAAATTCATCAAGTCCGGCGTGACCGAAGTGCAGTTCAACTATACGGACATGTCCAGCGGCAGCAACGGCTGGACGCGGGCGGAATTCGATGCCATCACGTCGGATCCCTTCGCTCCCGGACCCACGGTGACGCTGGATTTCCGCTCCGTGTACGCAATACGCATCGAGCGCAACGGCGTCTACACCTACGCGTGCGTGCGCGTGCGTGAAATCAGCGCGGACCCCGACGGGAAATTCAAGCTTTGCCTCGACGTCCTCTACCCGATGATCAAGGAGAACTGACAGATGCGCATCAGATCCCTCGTTCCCATCATCATCGCCGGTCTGCTGCTCTCCGCCTGTGGCGGCGGTGATTCTGCCGTGCAGAAGCGGGACTCCCTCACAGGCCACGGCGACCTGCCGGTGTACAATTGCAGCGTCCTCAACAGCGGAGCCGACGACTTCGCTCCCTTCGTCGCGAGCGGGACGCGCGTGTTCTTCACTTCCAACCGCAGGCAGGAAGACCGCGGCGTTTTTCTTTCTCCCGAGTTCCGCTACGGTGAGGCAGTGTATGTCACGGAGCGCAACGTCGCCGAGCCCGCCATGAAACTCGATGTCGTCACCCAGTGGAACCAGGCCATCGTCTACCGTCCCGAAGTGTTCGGCAAGGTCAACACCGGCACGCTCGCCATGGACGGCAGGGATGAAATGTACCTCAGCAGCGGGTCGTACCTCCCGTCGGCCGAGGGAGGCGCAGATATCTTCAGTGTCACGTCGGTGGAGGGTGCCATGAGCGCGCCGCGTCCGCTCACCGCAGTGAATTCACCATGGTGGGATGCGCATCCCGCCGTTTCCCCTGACGGGAGGACGCTGGTATTCGCTTCGGACCGCATCGCGGACGCACCCTCCGTACGCGACGAGGGAAGCCGCGTACCGCAGCTCTGGATCAGCACGCGCGACGCGGACGGCAGCTGGGGCGTCCCTCAGCGCATGCCGGAGCCGGTCAACAGCGGGACAGGTGAGCTGTCCCCGCATTTCGATGCCGAAGGCGCGCTGTATTTTGCGACGCTGCGCTGGCCTGCGCAGGGATATGACATCGTGCGCTGTGCGCCGGCGGCGAACGGAGGCTGGCAACAGCCCGAGCGCCTGTCTGCACCGATAAACAGCGACGCCAATGATCTTTTCCCCTTTGTCACCGCGGACAGGCTGCAACTGCTGCTCGCCTCCGATCGTCCCGGGGGGAAAGGGGGCTACGATATCTGGGCCGCGGAAGTCCCGTACTGCATCACCGTGACTGCAGACGTGCTGCTGCGCGAGCCGGAACGGGACGGCAGCATGCGCACGCGTCCCGGCCCCCAGGTGGCCATGGAAATCATCGACGTGGAAAACGGCCGCACCGCCGCGCGCGGGCTGACGGATCTTTCAGGACGCTTCACGACGGATAACTGCCTTCGTGCGGGACGCGCCTATGAACTGCGACCGGGCAACGCTTCGTGCTACCGGGCCGCGGACCCCGTGCGCTTCACCACGCCCGTGCCGGACGGCAGCGCGGCCACGGTCTCGCTACGCGTCGAACTCGAGCGGCCTCTCCTGCCTGAGTTCCAGGTGCTGACCGATACCATTCCCTTCTTTGTGACCGGGTACTGGTATCCCAATACGCCTGCGGAACTCGCGCGCCTTCGCAGCCGCATGAACGACGGCGCGCTGCCGAACGCGAATTTCATCGACATGAGCGATTATGATTACGATTTCGCCGCACAGCGGGTGGATCGCTGGTTCTCCCATCTCTTCAGCGAAATCGAGAACATGATTGTGCCCATGCTCGATACCTGTTACACCGGTGTCGATACGCTCGTCATCTCCGTGCTGGGGCATGTGGATCCGCGCGGACTCGCCTGGGGACGTTTCGACGAAACGGAAACGGTGCGTACGGAAAGCATGACGGTCACGCCGGGAACGGTGATGCAGAAGCAGGACGGCAATGTCAAGCTTTCCCATCTGCGCGCGTACTACACCATGCGCATGATCGACCGTGAAATGCGCGACCGTTCCGCACGCTACGCGATGCTGCGCGAGAGCGACCGCATCCGCATTCTCGCGGAAGGCGCTTATCTCGCAGAGGATGCCGGCCGAGACAGCAACGATCCCTATCAGCGGAAATTCATCGTCAACGTGGAGGTGCGGCACGGACACGACTGAGCACGGCACCCGGCAGTTTCAGTCCTCCTCGATGTAGCGTCCGTGCACTGCGCCGAACGCGTGCAGATCCTCGTCCATGAGAATGCGCACGATCAGCGTTTCGCCGCGCGCGATGCGTGACGGGGCCTGGCGCGTGTGATCCCAGTACAGGCTGCGTCCCGTGTTGGCCTCCCAGGTCAGATGCACGTCATACTCCCGCTCGTTCCTGATTTTCACCGTGTAATGAGTGCCCGGCTTCATGTCGTTGAGCACGATGTTCGTGCTGTCGGACACCGCGCCGAACAGTGGAATGAGCCGTGCTGAAAACTGTGTTCCCCGCTCCGTGGGGAGATGCAGGCTGGCATCGGCCGTGCTGTGGGAGAGCACCGCGTACTGTACGAGCTTTTTGAATTCCGTATTGATATTGGCGCGCATGCGGTTCGCACGCGTGGAAATTTGCAGGTAATTGCCTCGCAGTTTGTCCCCGGCGCTGTGTGTCCCCTGCACGAAACTGATGTTGTGAAACGCGAAATCCGCGGAGACGCCCGTTCCCGTCCTGCGCTGCATTTTATAGCTGATGCGGCGAAGGCCGGTTTTGTCGCCGAGTGATACGCTGTCGCGCACGTCGAGGTTGAGTTCGAACAGCGCACCGCTTTTCTGACCGTATCCCCACTCATACTGCCACCAGTACCCCGGTTGCTCAGCCTGCAGACGTCCCATCGGGTTGAATCCGATCAGCACCGCC
>CAJXSA010000120.1 GCA_913060595.1 uncultured Ignavibacteria bacterium | reverse complement strand
TCTACCTCTCACTCGGTTCCCAGGTGGGGGCGGCGCGGTGGAAGGGGAGGGTGATCCAGGCGAGGAGGAAAGCGGCGTTGATGGCCAGGAAATAAAACGGCAGCGAGAGCACACCCATGCGTCGTCCGGTCATTTCCACCAGCCATCCCAGCGCGCCCAGCGCGAAGAAAGCCATCATGGGCCAGAACAGCACCCAGCGCACCCAGTCCACCCCGGACAGCATGATGACGGACAGCGCGACGAGGAGGAAGAAGAACGGGGCCAGCCAGCGGAGGAATTTGTGGAAGAAAATCATCACGCGGACGCGCAGCGGGTAGCGTCCGAAAATGGGCAGCAGCTGCGGCAGGCAGTTGAAGCTGGTGCGGGCGACGCGCACCTTGCGCCGAAATTCCGCGCGCATGCTCGGTGAAGTGGATTCCGTCGCCACGGCCTCGCTTTCATACACCACGCGGTGTCCCTCGGCCGTGATGCGCAGGGGCAGCAGCAGGTCGTCGGCCACCTGCGTGTGCTCGGGCTGCGGCTGGAACAGCGCGCTGCGAATGGCGTAAATGCCGCCCGTCGCGCCGAGCGCGGTCTGATACTGCGCCTCCCAGTGCTTGATGTAATTCTCGTAGGTCCAGTACGTGCGCTCTCCCTCGCCGCCCACGCTTTCGTTCGACGACAGCAGCTGCAGGTTGCCGCACACCGCTCCCACCGCATCGTCCGCGAAATGCCGCACCAGCTTGCGGATGGCGTCCGGCGCATACATCGAATTCGCGTCGCAGAATACCACGATCGGTGTCTGCACATGCTGCATCAGGCGGTTGATGGTGCGGAGCTTGCCCCCGCGGTCAAAGCCGTGCCAGGAGACGCGCGCATCGGACTCCCGTTCGAGAACCGCATGCGTGCCGTCGGAGGAGCCGTCCGATCCCACCAGAAGGGAGAGGCGGTCTTCCGGGTAATCCAGCGCCCGGAAGTTCGCGATCTTCTCGGCCATCACCCCTTCCTCATTGTACACCGCCACCACCATGGTCACCGCCGGCAGTGCATGCTCGTCCGTTTTCCACGGACGTCCCTTCCGCCGCGCCAGCCAGGCCATGGCCAGGGGGTACAGCGCGTACGTCGCCAGCAGCGCGAGCGCGGCGAGCGCGGCGGTCAGGTACCATATGAGGTGGTCGGTGGGCATGGTCGGTGTGTTTTACTTCTCTATGTCTATCTGTTACCGCGCTCGCGTATTTGTCCCGCTTCGCGGGACGTATTTGCCCCCGCCTTCGGCGGGGTCGTATTTGCGTCGGTCGCTGCCGCGACCTCCGCGTATTTGTTCGCCTGCGGCGAACGCCATTTCACAGATTACAGCCGCCGGAGGCGGCTAAATACGTCCGCCGGAGGCGGACAAATACGCGCTCGCCGCGGCGAGCGCAAATACGGTCGCCGTAGGCGACCAACACCGCGTCAGCGACCGAGGGCGTCACGGTACACGCACTCAAATGATTCCGCGACGCACTCCCAACTGTATTTCTCAACAGCAAGCGTGCGGGCGGAGGCGCCGATACTGCGTGCAAGATCCGCATTCCGGAGCAGGCGCACAATGGCCGCGGCGAAATCGGCTGCGCTGTCGGCGAGAAGGATGTGCTCGCCGTCGGCCGCGTCGTTGCCCTCGGCTCCTATGCGGGTGGAGACCACGGCCTTGCCGCGCGCGAAGTATTCGAGCAGCTTGATGCGCATGCCGCCGCCTATTCGCAGGGGCACGGCCATGACGTCCGCGTCGGCGTACAGCGCGTCGAGGTCCTCGACGAAGCCGGCGACGGTCACGCCGTCGGGCGCATTCGTCAGCAGATTTTTCGGGGGACGCGAGCCGGCGATGGTGCAGCGCGCACCGGGAATCTCCTTCCGCACAACCGGCCAGATCTCCACCGCAAACCACTCCGCCGCATCCCGATTCGGCGACCAGTCGAGGGAGCCGAGTAATACCACGTGGCTTTCGTGTTCGATCCTGGCGGAGTCCGCTGCTTTTCTTTCGCTTCCCTCGGAAAGGTCGTTGGTTCCGCCTGCCCGTCTTCGTTCGCCTGTGGCGAACTTCGCCGGACAAGCGGCGGAACAGTATTTCGTCGCCTCCGGCGACGGTATTTGGTCGCCTGCGGCGACCGTATTTTTTGGATGGTGCGCGGTGATGTCGACCCCGGCGGGAATCACACGCACTTTGTCGTGTTTTTCCGGGGGCAGGACTTCGCGCACTTTGGCGGCGTCCTCGGGCGTGATGGCGGCGACGATCTCCGGGTGCTGCAGCTGGGCGCTTTCGAAGCGATAGAGGCGTTCGGCCTGGGCGCGCAGCCAGCGCGAGACGACGGGCAGACGGGACTGCGCGGCGAAGCGGCGGTGTATGGTGGTTTCGAAGTTGTGCTCGCGCAGCACGACGGGCAGGTGATACACCGCCTGCGCGCGGAAACCGTACGGCATCATGTGTATGTGATCCACGTGCACGACGTCATAGTGCCGGTGCCCGAGCAGTTCGTCCATGCGCGCCGTCATGGCCGGGGACTGGTACTTGGACATCGTGTAGGGGATGGCGCTCAGCAGGTTCGCCAGTGCGAAGAACGGATTGTTGCGCGTGCTGTGATCGACGGTCACCAGCTCGCAGAACTCCGCCAGGTCGCCGCGATCGGCGCCGTCCGGCGCGAAGGTCAGCAGGGTGATGCGGTGTCCCCGCGCGACGAGGAAGCGCGTGATATTATAGATGCCGATGGCCCCGCCGTCGGTGGGCGGCCAGGGGAGACGCGGTGCGATCTGCAGGATGTTCAGTGCGTCGGACATCGTGTGCGCTTACTCGTAAAGCAGTTTCAGGAACCAGCCGCGCAGCTGCCAGCTCTGCCGCAGCGTGAAACGCGATCCCTCTCTCCGCCGCGCCGCGATGCCGGCGAAACCGCCGGCGGTCCCGCGGAGCACGGGCGCGAGACGGCGCGGATCACGCAGTATAGCGATCAGGCGCCGGAAAGTGAAGAGCAGGGCCATGGGCAGGGCCACCACGAGGGGAAAATACTTCCACAGCAGCCAGATGCTGTTGCGCGTCACGTAGCTGAGGCGGCGGTAGACGTTGCGGCCGGTGGGGGACATCGTGTGCCAGACCACGGCGCGGGGATCGTACACCACGCGCCATCCCCGCTGCAGCAGCTGAAAGGCGAGGTCGTTTTCCTCACGTCCCCAGAAAAACGCTTCCCCGTAGCCCGCCGTCTCGCGCATGGCCTCCATGCGCAGCAGCGATCCGCCCGCCGCGATGTTCACCACGTCCCAGCCGCGTGCGGCGTCCCCCGCCGAGGCGAAGCGCTCGATGCCCGCGGTTTCCGCCACGCCCGTGTCGGGGTGAATGCAGGCGGCGCAGACCGAGGCGATGCGCGGGTCGGCGATCATGGTCTCCCGCAGACGGTCGATGTCATCCATCGCCCGCGGCCAGCTGTCGTCGTCCAGCGTGAGCAGGAAATCCGTCACCACCTCGCGGAAAAAGATGTTGCGCGCCGCGATGCCCGTGTTTTCCTCCAGCTGTATGACGCGCAGCTGCGGGTACAGCTCGCTGCTGAATTCCTCCTTCAGCATCTCGGCCGAACCGTCGGTGGATGCGTTGTCGATGACCAGCACGCGCAGTCCGGGAATGGCCAGCACGGCATCCAGCGTCCTTCGCAGACTCTCCCGCCGATTATAGCTGAGTATGCCCGCCGTAATGCGCGCAATGCCGCCGCTCATCGGTCGATCTCCCTGTGAATGAGAGGACGTTCCTCAGTCAATGATACCCGGTACGTCGAATGCGGCATGAAGAATGGCTGGCTTCGGTGATTGGCTGTACAAAAGTATGGAAATTTCCTGTGAAAGAGGCATTCAGGGTGGGAACTCGCTGCAGTGCCTCCCTCCTCCCAACAAGAGATTGTGGGAGGAACTTTGATGTTGATTTTCTGAACATGATGCATCAATTTGTTTCACAGGAGAGAATCAGGATGACTGATCCGAAACATCATATCGTAGACGAGAAAATCCGACCGGACGTCGATCCTCAGGACTGGGTGCATCCCGGTGATGGAGACGATCGCTACGGTCCCGACCAGTTGACTGCCGCGCACAATGCGAAGCGCGCAGGCTATCACACGCGCACCGTGCTGGACCGCCTGATGGATAGGGGATTGCACCCGCTTGCAGCCATTTTGAACGATACGAAATTCGACGCCCCCGAGGTGATGATCGTCCTGCCCGCCGACGAGTACGTAGGAGAAGCGTTCACCGGAATGTACTCCGTCGTCGGCGAACTGGAACGGCAATGGACGGAGCCCAACTACGCGATCAGCTTTGCATTCACCTATCAGGGTGATAATCTCAATTACGACCTTCTGAGTGCAGACGGTTTCAATCGCTTTCACAGATATTTGCTAGGGGATGAGCAGGGAACACGCAGAACACAACGAAACACTCTGTGATTACATCGCTGTATCGGGAGAATGGCCTGACTGGGTCGTGACGACCGCGTTTTACGCGGCCCTCCACTACGCGCGTGCCGCACTCTTTCCCCGTACCGTGGATGACAGAGAATACGCCAATTTCGACGTCTACTGGGAAAGGACGAGGGAAGAGTTTCGCCAGGACAAACACCAGCGGCTCTGTCAGCTCGTGTTCGAACACATGCGTCCGGGATACGACGCCTATCGTTTCCTGATGAACGAATCGAAAACGGCACGTTACAACGAGTACCGGACTCCGGTGGCGATAGCTCACAGGGCCCGGTGCGCGCTGCAGACTGTGAAAGATCTCTGTCGCTAGGGAGATGGCTCAGGCACGGCGGATGAGCGCGGCGAACTGCCGGCGCCACTGACGGAGTTCTTCGGTGGTGTAGACGCGGAGCAGGAAGATGCCGGCGGTGACGGCGGCGAGGGCGGCGCCGTTGGCCACCCAGCGGTTGAGGGGATCGAGCGCTTCGCGCAGCCCCACCAGCACGGCGAATAGCAGCACGCTTTTCCACACGAGCGGCTTCACGGCGAAGGCGATGCCCTCGCGCGAGCGCATGATGAGATAGCCGAGTCCGAGGACGATGGCGGACATCTTCGCCACGGCCGCACCGTCGGCGGACCACTGCCAGGTCAGCACGGCGCCCAGCAGGACGCTGGTCAGCGCCAGCACAGCCGCAAAGCGCGTGTTCGTCTTCAGCCGGTCGCGCGCGTTGTTCACTTCCACGAGAAAGATGTTCAGCGCCATGGGCATGAAGGTCAGGAAGAGCAGCATCATCGGCACCGCCGACTCCCGGAATTCCTCACCCAGCACCACGTCCAGCAGCCACCGCGTATTCGTCACCCCGAACCCCGCAATCATCACCGACCCCACCAACAACGTCTTAAACCCCAGCGAAAACAACCTGCTCATATCCCCATTGTCATCTGCCGCGTCCGCCGAAAAATCCTTTGTGCCCTTTGTGCCAGACTCTGTGTCCACTGTGGTTGCCTTTAAAGTGGCTTTCCCCCTCTCGCTGGCCTTTGCTATCAACGGTGCCGCCGATATCGCGATAATCGTCGGGAACACCGCCAGCGGCGTCAGTATGCGCGTGGCCGCGGTGAAGATGCCGGCGGCCGCATCCCCGTGGAAGAGCTTCAGGTACAGCGTCTCCATGCTCATGTGCAGGGCGTTGAACATGAGGTACACCGCGAGGGGAGCGGAGGCGGTCACCAGTTCCCGCATCCCGGCGAAGCGCACACGCACGGGCTCGGTGTTGATCCGCCGCGCGAAACGCACGGAGCCACCCAGCAGCAGCGCGGCGCCTATCAGGTTCGAACCGGTGTACAGCATCATGGCCGTCACGGGATCGCGGAAGCTCGCGGGCACCACCAGCACGGCGGCCAGCAGCAGCAGGGAGTCCACCGCCATGGTGACGGTGGGAAAGGCCATGCGGGACTGCGAACGATAGAACGCTTCGAAGGTGCCGCGGATGACGGGCAGCCGCGCGGAAATCAGCACGTTGAGCAGCATGACATGCACGAGGAGCAGGAACTGGGCCGAGCTGTCCAGGGCGAGGGCCACGGCGACGGAAAGCAGCCAGGTGGGGATGAAAAGCAGGAGGCGCGAGGAGGTGGCTTCGAGCAGTATGCTCATGGCGCGGCCGGGCGCGAGGGCGAGGCGGCGCATGATTACCGGACCGATGCCGAAATCCGATATCATCGACGTGAGCGCCACCACCTGCAGGGCCACGGCGAACAGTCCCCAGCCCTCGGTGCCCATCAGGCGCATCATCCCGAGTATGGCGAAAAAGCTCGCGGCGAAATTCACGCCGTAGGCGATCATGGAAAGCAGTCCCTGGGAAAGGACACCGGAATGTGACGTGGGACTGCCCGTGCTCATGCGCTTTCGGGACTGGATGCGGGAATGGGTGCCGGATCGGGAACGGACGCCGCGGCGGTGGACGGGAACAGCTCACGCTCCCAGGCCTCGTACAGGCCGTAAAGCACGGCGAAGACGAGTCCGCCCTCGCGGCTGAGGAACTGGTTGATGGTGATGGACACCAGCATGGTGGCCACAATGATGGCGATGCCGCAGGCCACGGCCGTGCGCCACCGGAAGCGCACATGCTCGGGCAGGCCGGGCCAGGTGCGCAATCGCCGCTCGAGGCGCACGCCCATGAGCACGTAGGCGAGATAGCTGCCGAAGAGCAGCAGCGTGCCCACGATGCCGTAATGCCGCAGCACCCAGGCGTAGCCGTTGTGCGTCCAGGACGTGTGTATGGTCTCCAGCGTGGTCAGCTTGAAGAAATGCAGCGGGGCGCCCAGGCCCTTGCCCAGCACCCAGTGTCCGTCGACGGTGTTCAGCACTTCGCGCGCCTCGGCGTCGCGATTGCGCACGGAGAGATCCTGCCCGTACTCGCCGATGGATTCGAAGCGGGAGGAAATGGACGTCCACATTACGTCGAGGGGAATGAAGTCCTCGAGCAGCACCGGGTACAGTCCCGCCATCAGCACCATGCCGATGGCGATGTACTGCGCGGCGCGCTTCCAGAAGGCTTTCCCCATGAGCAGGCCCATGGAGAACAGTCCGACGAAGGCGCCCACCCACAGCGTGCGGTAGAAGGAGAGAATGGTGGCGGCGGCCCCGGCCACGAACACGGCCGCCCAGAACAGCCAGGTGCGCAGGCGCCAGCTTGAGACCAGCATGGCCGAACCGATGATGGCGGTGACGAATATGAGGAAAAAGGTCTCGGCCGAGCGGCTCGCGCCCACCTGCCAGAAGTACACGGCTTCGACGACTTTCTGCTTGTACATCCAGATGTTCTTCACCGAGAGGGCGAAGAGCACGAACACCAGCGCGCCGCCGACGAGCTTCTGCTTCATGCGCGTGTTCGCCTCGTGGGCGATGGGTATGAAGAGCAGCAGTGTGGCAAGGACGGCGAGTTCGCGGAACATCACCCAGGGATTGGCGCCCTCGGACAGGGAGACGGGGATGAGCAGCATCATCTGCACGAAGAGCAGGACGAAGAGCGCGCCGCCCACCGTCCACTGTATGGGCTGCCGGGCGATGACGATGCGGTGGAACAGCCACCAGAGCAGTCCCCCGTAGAACAACGCGGCATGCGCGGCCTCGATGGCGGTGAAACTGTCGGTCATGGTCCAGAACACCGGACCGTGTCCCGCGATGGAAAGTACGATCCAGGTCATGGGGGAACGCAGGATGACCAGCGCCGCGAGTCCCCCCAGCGCCAGCAGCATGAGATAGAATTCCAGCTTCATCACGAAGCCTGCCGTCATGAGCAGGGCGGTCACAAGGAGAAAACCGACAGCCTCTTTCCACGAAAGGGGCGTGTCGGTCCCGGGATCCGGCGCGGCGAGCGCGATGGAATTCAGCAGCCGGGTCATTCCTTCCCGCGTTTGAACGACATGCTTCTGCGCACCGAGGACCATTCGTCCTCATATGTGCGGGTGTAATGGCGGAAGCGCTCGCGGATGAGCACGAAGCCCATGGCGAGGGCCAGCACGCTGAGTCCGGCCGCCAGCACGATGATGGAGCGGCGGGGTCTGTCCTTGCGCTCCGCGGGCACGGCGCGATCCAGCGGCACGAGCACGGTCATTTCCTTCTGCTCGTCGATGACGGACTGCTGGTACATCGGCAGCAGCAGGGCCTGCAGCTTGGAGAGAATTTCGATGTCGCGATAGAGACGCACGTAGGTGATGCCTTCGGCGGAAATGTCACCGACCTTGTCGCCGAGCATGCCGGTCAGCTCGTTGTCGCCGAGTCCGGGCACGCGCTTCTCCATTTCCTCGACGGCGATGCGCAGGGCGCGCACGTCGGCGTCGTCGTCGCCCAGGCTGCGCTCGAGCACGCCGAGCGCCACGCGGTTGGCCTCGAGTTCGGCGTACAGCTCGCCCGCCGCCTTGATGGTGGCCTTGGTCTGCTCTTCGAGCGAAATGATGTTGGTGCGCTTCTGGAAGGCGGCCATGCGCTCCTCGAGGCGGTGCAGGGAGTCGCGCACGGTGAAGTACTGCAGTTCCATGAACTGCCGGTTGCTGCGCGCCTCGGCGCTGTTCATTTCCGAGGAGATCTCGTTCATGTACGCGAAGTAGGTGTTGGCCATGTCGGCCGCGCGCTCCGCGTCGGTGTCCCACACGCTGATGACCACGCGTCCGTCGTCCTCGAAATCGAAGCGCGTATTGTCGTCCAGCGCCCCGAGGGCCTTTTCCATCGACCCGTCCTCGATTTCATACACCTTCATCAGGTCGAACTTTTCGATGATGCGTTCGCCCATGCGGCGGCTTTCGAGAATGGAGAGCAGGCTGTAGGCTTCGCTCTCACTGCCCGAACCGGCGATGCCGAAGGTTTTGAGGGTGGAGGACAGTCCGCCCGCGACGCGGTCCAGCAGTCCCGTCGAGCCCGAGGGCGGCAGGAAGGTGCTGGCCGAGCGGAACCAGTTCGGCTGCATCAGCGCGAACACCACCGCGATCACGGCTGCGACGAAAAAGGACGCGGCCAGGAAGCGCCAGTGCCTGAGCAGGACAAAGACTGATCGGACAAATGGCCTGTTCTCTGATATGCTTTCTTGGGATTGGGTCATAGTTCTATTGCGTCAGTTCGCGGGACATTCCTCTATCGTCGGAACAGTTCCTGGTCTCAACTCGGAAAATAACGAGATCTGCTCAAGCTTCTCCACGGTCATTCCGACTCAGAGGAATGTCCCGCTGCCTTTGCCCACCTCCGTGTGTGAGAATAAATTACACAGAGGGTGGGAGCCTTCCTGCCAGAAAAAATATCTTCGTGACTTTGTGTCTTCGTGTCTTCGTGCTCACAAGAAATATTTATCGAGTCACAGAGATCACAAGTCCCGCGACACCGGCGAGGCCGCCGACGATGGCGGCGGCGACGGCGAGGATGTCCGTGGTGGTCGAGAGGCGCACCAGGGGTTCGTGCGGGACGTAAATCATGTCGCCGGGTTCGATGACGGCGTCGTCGGGATGCACCCAGGCGCGGGTGTTGCCCTTGATGACGGCGGCGCGGTCGTCGTCGGCCGATTCGCCGAAGCCGCCGGCGCGGGCGATGAAGTCGTCGAAGTCCATGCCCTCGCGCCAGGGCACGAAGCCGCCGCTCTGCACCTGTCCGTAGACGTACACGGTGCCGGTGTTGCGCGGAACGAGCAGGATGTCGCCGTCACGCAGTGTGACGTTGGCCGTGCCGTCGCCTTTCACAAAGAGGCGGTGGAAGTCCACGGCCACCTGCCCCTCGCGCACGCGCGAGCCGATGGCCCAGTACAGGGTGTCCTCGTACACGAGGTTTGATTTCTCGAAGTTGCGGTTGCGCTCGCGGTCCTGGTCCAGCGCGAAGCCGTCCACCCCGGTCTGGCGGCGGTACAGCTCGGCCAGTCCGGGCCAGGCCTCGGCGGTGAAGCCGCCGGCCATGCGCACGAGTTCGGTGAGTGTTGTCGTGCCGGGAGTGATGGGATAGGTGCCGGGATTCAGCACTTCGCCGTCCACCACCGCGCTGCCGCCTTCCACGCGCGTCGGCACGGCGTACACCATCAGGCGGTCGCCCGCACGCAGCGTGATGTCCTCGCCGGAACCGGAACCGGCGGCGCGAAGCGAGGCGCCTTTCGCGGGACCGATGCGGCGGAGCTGGTCGACGTCCAGCTGCACGGTTTCACCACCGGCGCGGATGAGTTCGGCCTGCGTGATCTGCCGCGCGTTGTCGAGTCCGAAGCCCATGCGCACGAGATCGGTGAGCTTGTCGCCTTCCACGTAATCGAACACGCCCGGACGCTGCACGGCGCCCAGCACGGCGATGGTGGGCGCGCCGACTTCGCGATGCGGCACGATGATGATGTCGCCCTCGCGGAGCAGGGGATCGTAGCGCGCGTCACGCGTGGCTTCGTACATGGGGATGTCCGCGCGGCTGGTGCTGCCGTCGGCGTGCTGGACGAGCACGCGGCGAAGGGCGCGGGCGTCCATTTCCCGCGCGCCGAAATAGCGCGCGCCGAGACGTTCGCGGTAGCCGGGATTCTTCGAGGGT
>CAJXSA010000119.1 GCA_913060595.1 uncultured Ignavibacteria bacterium | reverse complement strand
ATCAGCTGCGCAATCAAATTCTCACATTTCGCGATCACCTCTCCGAGAGGCACCACGTGACGCTCGCCGCTGTGGCGCACCTTGACCTCCACGTTGCCGTCCTTGAGATGCTTCTCGCCCACGATGACGTTGACCGGCATGCCGAGCAGATCGGCGTCCTTGAATTTGAAGCCCGGACTGACACCGGTGCGATCGTCGTAGAGCACTTCCAGTCCTGCAGCCTCGAGATCCGCGGTGATGCGCTCGGCATGCTCACGCACCGTGTCACTTTCGACCTTGAGTCCGGTCACCTGCACCTGGAATGGCGCGATGGAGGGATGCCAGCAGATGCCGTCCTTGTCGTGCCGCTGCTCGATGTGGCAGGCGACGATGCGCTCGACACCGATGCCGTAGCTGCCCATGATGATGGGGTGCTCCTTGCCTTCCGCGTCGAGGAAGTTGGCCTTCAGCGCCTCGGAATACTTCGTGCCGAGCTTGAAGATGTGTCCCACTTCGATGGCCTTTTTCACCTTAAGCGGCAGTCCCTTGATCGGATCCGGCTCGCCCTCGAGCACGGTACGCAGGTCATGATACGTCTCGATGTTCGCATCGCGGTCGAGATCGATGTTCCGGTAGTGGAAACCGTTCTCGTTCGCGCCGCTGACCATACCGTTGGCGTGTTCGAGACGCAGGTCGGCGATCTGACGGAGTTTCGTCTTCAGATTGATGGGGCCGATGGATCCCGCGTTTGCGCCGGTCAGGGCGAGCAGTTCCTCGTCGTGCGCGGGACGAATGACGTTCGCCTTGAGCGCACCCTGGAGCTTGGCCTCGTTGAGCTGATCGTTGCCGGCCATGAAAATGAGCACGGGGTCATCGTCGGCGAAGTACACCAGCGCCTTGGCGCAGCGCTCCTCGGGAATGCCGAATTGTTCGACGAGGTCGTCGATGGCTTTCGCGTTCGGGGTGTCGAACTTCTCCGCGGCGGGATTCTCGTCGACGCGTCCGACGGGCGGCAGCTGCGAGCTGGCCACCTCGATATTGGCGGCGTAGCCGCTTTCGAGATTGAATGCGCAGAGGTCCTCGCCCGCGTCCGATTCCACCATGAATTCCTGCGACCCCGTGCCGCCCATGGCCCCACTGGAGGCGCCGACGACGAAGTATTCGAGTCCGCAGCGGGAATAGATGCGGCAGTAGGCGTCGTAATGCTTCTGATAGCTCGCGTCGAGTCCTTCCCAGCTGTTGTCCAGCGAGTAGGCGTCCTTCATCAGGAACTGCCGGCTGCGGATGACGCCGGATTTCGGACGCGGCTCGTTGCGGAACTTCGTCTGAATCTGATACCAGATCTGCGGCATGTCCTTGTACGAGTGCACGAAGGCCTGGGCGAGATGCGTGATGATCTCCTCATGCGTGGGCGCGAGCACCAGGTCGCGGTTCTTGATGTGGAACATCGTATCCCCGAAGGCCTCGACGCGATTGGTCTCCTCCCAGATTTCCTTCGGATTCAGCGCAGGCAGATGAAGTTCCATGCCCCCGATGCCGTCCATTTCCTCGCGAATGACCTGCATGACCTTTTTCCAGACGCGGTAGCCGAGCGGAAGCAGCGAATATATGCCGGAGGAGAGTCCGCGAATCATGCCGGCGCGCAGCATGAGCTGATGGCTGGGAATGACCGCCTCGGCGGGAATTTCCTTGAGCGTGGGAATGAAGTACTGGGATAGGCGCATGGAGATAACTCGTTGTTGGGAAAGCGATTTTCTTCTGTCAATTCAATCCTGAAATATACATTTCCGCCTGCCGCGGAACAACCGCGCCCGCGCCGATGTTGCTACAGCATCACGAATAACTTGCCAGTGGAGTCCCCGTATGCGCAGAAGCATTCTTCCCGCGGTCGTTTTCCTCTTCATTATCACGCAATCCCTGCACGCCCAGTGCTCCGACGCAGGCGCCTGTGTCATAGGCGGCGCGCCCGTCGAATCCCGCCACCAGGTCTCCCTGCGCTATGTGTTCGGCAGCAGCGGCGGAGACGATCCGCTGACCTTTCACACCGTGCAGTTCGACGGTGTGCTGGATCTGATCGAAGGCGGCGCGCTCATTTTGCGCCTGCCGTATCGCATGATTGACGGTCCCCTCGGCAGCACGAGCGGCATCGGCGACCTGACGCTGCTCTGGCGCCAGCAGCTGTGGTCCGATCACGGGAACACCCTCTCCCTGCAGGCGGGAGGAAAAATCGCTACCGGACCGGTGAACGAAGAGGGACTCCCCCAGGCCTATCAGCCCGGACTCGGCACGAACGACGTCATCGTCGGTCTTTCCTATGAAACCGCGCCCTGGATATTCGCGGCCGGGTATCAAATCAGCACGGGACGCAGCGACAACGACGTCGACCGCCTTGCACGCGGCGACGACCTCTTCGCACGCGCGGGCTACCGCACCTTTATCGACGACGTGAACCTGGGACTGGAAGTCATCGCCATTCAGCGCCTGGCCGAGGACAACATCCGGCACCCGGTGGTGGACGACGGGGAGTTTTTCGTCGACGTGCCCGACAGCGATCAGCTGCAGGTCAACGTGATGGGAACATCTTCATACGAAATCGACGAACGCATTTCCCTGCTCGGACAGGTGGCCGTGCCCCTGCTGCAGCGTGACGTCAACATCGACGGACTCAAGCGCGCTCTCACCGTCTCGGTCGGCGTGCAGGTCGGTATCTGAGTTCTTGAACCAGGCGGGATACGTCTGAGTCATTGCTCCGGCAGGCGTTTCTCTGCCGACTCCTGCAATGATCCGGTGAGCATCGGTGCGAAAGAATATCCTTCTCCTTCGTCTCCCATGAATGCCTGTGCCGTCACCTCTCCCTGCGCATTCTCGAGCATGAGCACGATGGTGCGCGGATAGCCCTCATCTCTTTTCGCATTGAAATCTGCGACGATGTCCCGGTAGTCAATGCGCACTTCTCCCTGCGCGGGAAGCGTGATGTCCTCGAGATCCTGCGACCAGTATCCCTCATTTCCGGACCAGAACAGTGCGATCGATGCAACCGAATACCTTTCCGCCTGCCCGTTCTCCACAGTCACTGACAGTCCGTCGCAGCTGACGCGGCAGAGACTGCTGTCCTGCGCCGCGGCGTTTCCCGCTGCCAGCGTCAACAGCAGCAACAGGATCGCTGCCGCGCCTCTAAGCATGTGTACAGTAGTTTTCATGGCGATTTGGGAATTATCTCTCAACAGTTTAGAAGTAATTCCCCGTGATGCGGGAAATTACTCCGCCGATGCATAAAAACGAGTGCGCAAAGGCAGTTTTCACGGAAAAAATACGAATTATTCCTCACGGATGGCGAATAATTGCCAGGAAAGCGAATAATGTGCCGTGTGTTGGCAGATTACTCCTGCGGGAGAGATTTTTCAGGATTTTCGGAAATATCTCCCCATCCCTCGGAATTACCTGTGAACAGTTGAGGTATTATTCACTCACTTCCGAAGCAGCCGCCTGTCACCCTCCCGGCAGCCGGGAATTGTCCGGACCATTTCCATTCATCTCGTCGTTTGTACCCCCGGGGTGACTCGAACACCCGACCTGCGGTTTAGGAAACCGACGCTCTATCCACCTGAGCTACGGGGGCAGATTGGCTGCGGGACCGGGTTCTCTCCCGCTCCGCAGTGCATGAAAGCAAAATACGAATTGCCCCGGCGATTTACCAGAGCCGGGTGCTACCACTCATACACTGCCACGGCGATTCCCATGGAGGCCGGCCCGAGTTCGACATCCGTGTATGTCCTGTCTAAGCTTGTCAACGTTGCGGGACTCTCCCCCGGGACCTATCTTCTGATAGCCACGACAGCGGACGGCGCGCGGACGGTGACGCCATTTCTCAAGAAATGACACCTGCATTGAAAAGCGCCCTCGCACAGCAGTGACAAGGAGCAGAAATGTATTTCGAGGAATTTGAAACGGGAAAGAAAACGGTCACGCCCGGCCGCAAGGTGACGGCGGAGGAACTCGACGCCTTCCTGGACATCACCGGCCTGCATCTTCCGATGTTTCTCGACGACGAGAGCGCGCAGGAAATCGGCCATCCCCGCCGACTGGTCACCGGACCGATGATACTGGCCGTGGCCATGGGACTGGTGAAGGCCAGCGGATGGTTCGACCAGGTGGTGGCGGTGACGGAATTCACCGGCATGCGTTTCCTCAAAGCGGTGCATCCGGGCGACACACTGCAGGCCTCGATTCTCGTTCGCGACTCGCGTCCCACACGTGACACGCGTCGGGGACTCGTTGTACTCGACTACGCCGTGACGAATCAGCGTGGCGATGTAGTCCTGCAGATGCAGGGCACGTATCTGTTTCGCACGCGCGCACGCTCCCTCTGATGCGGGAGAACCTTGTGTCGCCGTCCGCGTCCTGCTACCTTGCGATATGCTGATCGTCACGCGAACACTGCGCATCCCCGAAGCGGAACTGGAGGAGCGATTCATACGCTCCTCCGGTCCCGGCGGACAGAATGTCAACAAGGTGGCCACCGCGGTACAGCTGCGCTTCGACGTGCGCCGCTCCCCTTTCCTTGCCGAGGACGTGCGCGAACGCCTCCTGACACAGGAAAAGAACCGCATCACCGAAGACGGTGTGCTCATCATCGAGGCCCGCCGCTACCGCTCGCAGGAGCGCAACCGCCAGGACGCGCGCGAACGGCTGATCAAGGTGCTGCGCAGAGCCATTGTCCCGCCGAAACCCCGCAAACGCACGCGTCCCACCCGCGCCTCCAACCTCAAGCGCCTCGAAGACAAAAAACGTCGCGGTGAACGCAAACGTCAACGCAGGGAACACGGATCTGACAGATCGTACGGATAAACACGGATGATTTTTTCAGGCGCGACTGATTCGCTTTCGATCGTTCGTGAAGTACCTTCTCTCGAACTCAGCGCGCTTGCCAAAATTCAATAAAAGTCCAACTTCACAACGCGTCGCCCGCAGATAGTTTGTAAGCTGTGCTGCGTGTTCCGGGCGCAGACCTTCCGAGGACTTGATCTCGACGATTACGCTATGCTCGACGACAAGATCCGCCCTGTACGTTCCCACCTGCGCTCCTTCGTAGAATACATCAATTTTGACCTGCTGATCGACACGCATTCCTGACGATTCCAGCTCCCGTTTCAACGCATTCTCATACACGCGTTCCAGGAAGCCGTATCCCAGCGTGTTATACACATCGTAGAAAGCCCTGATAATCCTCTGCGTAATCTCCCCATGCAGCATCCATCGCCTCCCTGATGTTGATTTCACCCAACATCGCTTCCCCGACGTACGTAATCAAGGCACAACGCTCATCCCTTCCCCCAACGATAATAACATCCGTATTCATCCGCACGATCTGTCTGATCCGTGTTCCCCTACACCAGGAGCGCACCTTCGAGGCGGAGGAGCTTCTTCTTGCGGTCGATGCCGCCGGCGTAGCCGACGAGCGTGCCGTCCTCACCGATGACGCGGTGACAGGGAATCACGATGGAGATGGGATTGCGTCCGACAGCCTGGCCGACGGCGCGCGATGCGTCGGGATTGCCTATGTAGTCAGCGATGGCACGGTAGCTGCTGGTGCCCCCGTATGGGACGGAGCGCAGCGCGGTCCATACCTGCAGCTGAAATTCCGTTCCGAAAAGGTGTGTCTTGATCCGGAATTTCTTCACCCGTCCCTCGAAATAGCGCTCGAGCTGATTGTGCACGGTGGCATGCTCCCCTTTTTCCGGCTGGACTTCGAAGTGCTTGAGATAGCGCCCGAGATACGCGTACAGGTCCTCCCGGTAGCCTTTCCGCTCGAAACCAAGATAGCACACGGCACCGTCGCAACTCGCGATATGCAGGTTGCCCAGCGGTGACGGGAGATGAGAAAGGACGATGACGGCGGGTTTGCGCAGCGAAGCAGGAGCCATGGACCATCCCCGTATGTCAAAGGATAATGGGTTACGGGAATGTACGTTGCGCGGGAGAAAAAGGAAAGCGTCCCGACCGATGATATCCGGGCGGGACGCTTTCGATGATTCAATCAATCACGCGGTAACTTATTCCGTGTCGCCTGTGGCGTCATCCGCCTTGGCTTCCGGATACAGAACGACCTGGATGTAATTGTCCATGTTCAGGTATTTCTGTGCCGCGTTGAGCAGCATGTCCGCGTCAAGTGCATCGACGAGGGCGTCGTACTGCTTGTAGCGGTTCAACGGCTCATTGTACATCACACCGCCCTGCAGCTGTCCCATCCACCAGCCGTTCTCCTTGAGATTGGTCTCGCGCTCGCGGCGCTGAATCTCTTTGATCTTGTCGATGGTTTCCTGGTCGGCAGCTTCGGTGCGCACGGTGTTGAGCACGTTGAACAGGTCGCCCGTCAGTTCCTCAACACGTTCCGGCTTCGTGCCGAAAGATATGAACATGCTGTAGTCCTGCTCGGGATACTTGTCGATGCTCATGCGCACGCCGACGCCGTACGTCCCGCCCTTTTCTTCGCGGATTTCTTCGCGGAGACGGATGGTGAGCAGTTCTTCGAGTGAGGAAATGATGTAATTGTTCTTATAGCTCCACTCGTAGTCGCCGGTGAACACGACGGCGACCATGGACTTGTCGTCGATGCCCTTGCGCACTTCCTTCTTGATCACACCCTTCGGGGGACGCACGCCCGGATCCTTCCAGGTCTCCTTGCGGTTTGTGACAGGCAGCGCACCCAGCCAGGTTTCGATCATGGGCTTGATTTCCGCCGGCTCGAAATTCCCGACGAAGAAGAAGGTGAAATCACTCGCGTCGCGGAAACGGTCCCTGTAGAAGTCGTAGGCTTTTTCAAGGTCCATGCTGTTGAGCCATTCCTCGCTCAGCGGGCGTGAGCGGGGATGGTAATTCGACAGCGTCGTGCTGAGCGTATCGCCGAACACACTCTCGGGACGATTGCGTGAATTCGCGAGGAAGCCGCTCATGCGCGTCTTGAAGCTCTCGAACGCCGTGGTGTCCTTGCGGGGAGCGATGAAGTACATATACACAAGCTGCAGCGCGGTCTCGAGGTCTTTCGGTGCGGCACTGCCGGAGAATCCCTCGTACTCACCGCTGATGTACGGCTGCGCGCTGGCGACCTTTCCTGTCAGCGCCTTGCGCAGTTTGATGGCGTCGAAATCTCCGACACCGCCCATGTTGATGATATTGCTCGCCATGGCGCCGCTCGGGAAATCCTCGTCGCTGATGTAACCGAGTCCACCCGGACTCACGGCACCGAACATGATCTGGTCGGCTTTGAAATCCGTGGGTTTGAGAAGGACACGAATGCCGTTCCCGAGCGTCCACTCGGTCACGTCGATGTCTTCATGCATCTTCTCCGCCGTGACCTTCGCGCCGTCGGTGGGCACCTCGGTCAGCGGCTTGTTGGCCACCTCGTCCACGTACGGCTCGAGTTCCATGGCCTCGACCTTTGCGATAATGGCGCGCAGTTCTTCCTCGGTCGGCTTCGGGAAACCGTCCTTCTCCGGCATGCTCACGGTGAGCACACGGTTCTCTGCGGGCATCAGGTCATCGGTGAGCTTGTTGACTTCACGGATGGTGATGGTCGGGAGATACTTCTTGTACAGTTCGTATTCGACTTCGATACCGGGAATCGGTTCCTCGGTGAGATAATTGCGCACGAACTCGGCGGCATGGCTGCCGGAACGGGTTTTCTCGCGTTCGTTGTAACTCTGTTCCATGCGGCGAAGGATGTTGGTCTTCGCACGTTCGAGTTCTGTCTCGAGAAAGCCGTGCTGCTTGACGCGTTCGGCTTCGATGAGCAGCGCCTCGAGTCCGCGGGGAATGCCGCCGTCCTTGACCGCGCAGCGCAGCATGTACACGTCCTTGGTGCGCACGAAACCGCCCTTGCCGGATGATGCGCCGAGGAACGGCGGATCGGCGTCCTGCAGCAGTTCACTGTAACGCTCGTTGAGCATGGTGCTGTAGAGGCGCGGGACCATGGACTTCCGGTAATCGAGCACCTTGCGGTCGACCTTGGGGTCCATCTTGTGGTACAGCGCGACGGACGTCGACGTCGCTTCGGGGTCGGATTCGATCGAGAACAGGAATTCCTTGTGATCGGGAACGTCGAACATTTCCCGTGCGGGAGGATTCGCATGTTTCTCGATGGAACCGAATTTTTCCTTGATCTTCGCTTCCATCTTGCTGACGTCGAAATCACCGACAGCGACAACAGCCATCAGATCGGGACGGTACCAGTCCTTGTAGAACTTCTTCAGTGTTTCGTATTCGAAGTTTTCGATGATCTCGGGAAGACCGATCGGCAGACGGTTGGCATATTTCGATCCGTGCAGCAGCACGGGGAACTGCTTGTCGCGGATGCGTGAGCCAGCGCCCTTGCGGCTGCGCCACTCCTCCATGATCACCCCGCGCTCCTTGTCGATCTCTTCGTGTTCGAACGAGAGCTCGGACGCCCAGTCGACGAGCACCTGCATGCCCTTGTTGACGATGTCTTCGTCGTCCATGGGCAGCTCAAGCATGTATACGGTTTCGTCGAAGGACGTATACGCGTTGAGATCCGCCCCGAAACGCATGCCGATGGATTCCAGGTACTCCACCAGTTCGTTTTTCTCGAAGTTCGTCGATCCGTTGAAGGCCATGTGCTCGCAGAAGTGGGCGAGGCCCTGCTGCGGATCCGTTTCGAGTATGGATCCCGCGTTCACCACGAGACGCATCTCGGCACGGTTCTCCGGGCGTTTGTTCTGCATGATGTAATACGTCATCCCGTTTTCGAGTGTGCCGACTTTGACAAGGGGATTGACGGGCAGTTCACTGCCGAGTCCGAGCGACGAAATCGCGCTTTCCTGCTCCTGCGCACTGAGCAGCAGAGGCAGCACGAAAAGCGTGAGAGCGATGGTCGCTGCACGTACGATTCGATTCATCAATGACTCCGTTCGATGAAAGTTACTGGATTCATTATTCTGTCTACGTTTCCCATGGAAAAAAGATACAAAAATGTCGTGAGAATCGGCACAATATTGAAAGGGCGACCGGGCATGCCCGCCGCCACTGCAGGGAGCGGAGAGCGCAGTATCCCTGCATCAGGCAAGACGATACAGCGTCAGCTGATCGGTGCGTCCCTTGACGGAGACGGCGTCGATGCGCTCGCCGGAAGCAGCAGGCAGTCCGGCCCGCAGGAATGTGTCTTCGGAGATGAGTATGGCGCTGTTGAAGGATTTGTTCAGCTGTTCGATGCGGGAAGCGAGAATCACCGTGCTGCCGGTCACGGAGTACTGCCTTCTTTCTTCTGATCCGATGTTTCCCGTGATCGCTTCCCCGCTGTGTATGCCGATGCCGATGCGTGTCGGTGGTATCTGTCCCTTCTCCACCATGTGTGTTATGCCGGCGTGGAGTTCCCGCGCGCTCGCCACGGCATGCGCGGCGTGCTGCGCATCGTCATGCGGAGCACCGAAGGTGGCCATGAAGCCGTCGCCGAGAAACTGGTTGACGATGCCGTCATGCGCACCGATGACGCGTATCATGAAGGAGAACAGCGTGTTCAGGTACTGCACCACCTCTTCCGGTTCATGTGCCGCAGCGTACGGCGTGAATTCCCGTATGTCAAGAAACAGTACGCTGACCGTGCGCGTGCTGCCCGCGGACACCGCGGTGTTATCGAGAAGCGCCCGGGCCACGGGCGCCGACACCTGCTGTCCGAAAAGGTCGATGGCCTGGTTTTTCGCCTCCACTTCCTCGATCCGGCGTATGACTTTGTCGCGAATGATTCGTGCGATCACGCCGGCGACAACGCCTGCGCCGAACAGCATGACGGCGCGTGCGACATACAGGGCCGCCGTGTCGAACATCGGGTCGACTGCATTCGCGCCATCGAGGTGGAAGTACCATGTGAGCCCAAGGTACTGCAGCGCCGCGAGCAGGCCCGTCCAGAGACTGAGAAGCACGTTCAGCCGGAGAATGGACAGAATGATGAAGATGAAATACAGTGCCGCGAGCGGAGACACCAGTGTGAGCAGAGGTGCGACGCTGCTGCTGAGGAGTATCATCCCCGCAGTCGGTATGGAAATCTCGACCAGCGCGTTCCAGTAGCGCACCGGTTCAGGAAGCATTTTGCCGCGATGCTCCCGAAAGCGGATGATAAGGTTCAACACGAATTCATACAGCCCGGCGGCAACGAGCAGGCCGGCAATCTGATGGCGTGTCGACCCGCCCCCGAAGACTTTTTCATAATCCTCCGGCAGCAGCGCGGTCAGAAGAAGGAACACCATCGAGGCGACAAGGAAGAGAATCGAAAGAATGCGCGCACGGAGACGCTCACTGAGAATCGTCTCACCGCGGATGCTGTCATCGATGGGGCCGTGCACACTCATCGCAACTTCCCTCTTCCCGCTGCTTTGCGCACGTTCCGCGCCGCAGCGGAAAGCAATTCCTTCTGTGCCCGCTTGCCGCGCAGTCCCTTCTCCACGTACAGATCTTCGCCGGTGAAGGGGTTCTTGCCGGTGTGATACATGACGCTGGCCCAGGTGCCTG
>CAJXSA010000118.1 GCA_913060595.1 uncultured Ignavibacteria bacterium | reverse complement strand
CCAGTCCCTGTAGCACCTTGCCCGCGTTGAAAATCTTGATCACGTCGTTGCTGGATGCGTCGATCACGTTGACACCCTCTATTTCCCGGAAGCTCTTCTTGTCGTTGATGACGAAGGCATATTTGCCGTCCGGGGAGAAGGTGATCTGCTTCTGCACGCCGGTGTGATATTTCGGCATGTCGATCACGGCGCTTTCCTTGTTCGTGGCCGTGTTGATCGCCTGCAGCTTGTTGGCGGCGCCGTAAGACACGTAGGCCAGGTCTTTCGTCGGACTGCAGGCCATGCCGTAAAGATCGGCCTCATGGCCCTTGATCACCGGGAGGCTGCCCATGGGCTGATTCGTCTGCGTATCGAACACCCGGACGCCTTCGCCTTTGTTGACCACGTAAAGCTTCGTGCCGTCTGATGAGATCGCGAGTGCGTTGATGCGGCGTCCCGCGTCGAACTGCGCGATGATGTTTTCTTTCTGCGTGTCGATCACGTAGACGCGCAGGTCACGCGCGGGATCGTCGGCGCGCTCGGCCACGTAAATGCGCGTGCCCTCCCAGTTCCGTATCATCACGCCGGCGTTGATGCCGCGGCGGTTGACGGGGAGACGCAGCACCTGCGCTTCCCGCGCTTCGGCGAGATCCACGATGGAAACGGTGATATCTCCCGTATTGCTCACGTACAGACGGCTTTTATCCGCGTTCGCCACCACGTACAACGGGTCGCGGCCGACCTGGATGCGCTGCAGGAGCTGACTCGTCTTCGGGTTGACAACGGCGAGGTTCCCCTCGTCTGTCAGGGCCGCATACACGAAAGTTTCCTGGGCGGGAGCGATATCATGCAGAAACGGGAGTGCAAAAAGCAGGAGAGCGAAGGAGGTAAGGAATTGTTTCATAGCTTTGCTCGTTTCCTGAAAAGTGGAGAAGGTGGTCGGGCACTTACAATGGTAGTAAAGACAGATGTATTGTACAAGGACAGCAGGGCAAATTCAGCACGCGTGCACGCAGCGCCCGACCGCCGGACATTGGAATTTCGAGGTGACGCGTAACAGACGTTGTACCGCTGCAGGCAAGAGAGTGTTCCCATGAGGGTGTATTTCCCCGTCATTTTCAGCATGGTGGCCATCGCCATCCTCAGTATCGTCGAGATTTCGCTGCTCAAACTGCTGCACCGCGACTGGTGGCAGCTTCGCTGGGTGCGCCGTCTCTCCTATGGTCTTCCGCTCGCCGGACTGCTCGGACTCGCGCTGTGGGCGGGCGGCATCGCACTGGAGATCGACCTGTTCATCGCCGTCGGCGCGACGCTGACCTCCCTCGTGTTCGTGCTCGGTGTGGCGCTGATGCTTTCCCTCCCGTTCAGTGCCGTATTCCATTCCATCGACCGACTCGTCGGCTGGATAGGACGCAAACGTGTCGCATCCGGCAAAAGCGAAACGCTTCCGGATCCCACCCGTCGCCGTCTTCTCACCACCACGGCGGCCGTCTTCCCGACACTCGCGCTCGCCGCGGGCGGATCCGGCATCGCCTCCGCATACCGTGATCCGCGCATTCCCGAAATTCCGCTGCATTATCCCACGCTGCCGCCGGCGCTGGAAGGACTGCGCATCCTGCATATCAGCGATGTGCATGTCGGGTTTTTCATCGGCTTCGACGACCTCGAGCGCATCATAACGCTCGCCAGCGCACAGCGTCCCGATCTCGTGCTCATCACAGGGGATTTTTCCGATGATGCGCCCACCTACCTCGACGCGCTGCGTCTCGCGGGAGAAATCCCCAGCCGCTACGGCACCTTCGCCTCCATCGGCAACCACGAGTATTTCCGCGGCATCAAGGACATCATCCGCGCCTATGAGCGCGGGCCGGTACCCCTGCTGCTCGACAGTGGGACGGCAGTGGACGTCGGCGGCACGCCGCTGTACATCGCAGGTGCCGACGATCCGCGCTCGATGCGCAATCGTCCGGATCATTTCTTCGCCAACAGTATCGACAGGGCCATGCAGGATGCGCCGTCGGACGCCTTCTCCATCCTGATGAGCCACCGTCCGACGGGTTTCGACCGGGCCGCCGAAGTGGACATACCGCTGACGCTGGCCGGGCACACGCACGGGGGACAGATCGGATTCAACGGCCGCAGTCTCCTCTACGCGCTGAACCCGGAGCGATACATGTGGGGACTGTACGAGCGCGACGGGCACAAGCTCTATGTCAGCGCGGGCGCGGGACACTGGTTCCCCTACCGGCTGGGCTGTCCCACGGAGATGCCCATGTACCGGCTGACGCGGCAGCCGGTCGCCTGATCAGGAGTTCTGCACGAGGTAGCGAATGAAGGGAGTCATCGCCGTGAAATGCTCGACCAGTACGTCCGCGAAATCCGCCTGGTGCACCGCTGAGGTCGGCAGCTCCTTCCAGCAGAGAAACTGCTTCTTTCGCAGCAAATCCTCGTCCGGATGATCACGGTCGTATCCACGCGGTACGCGCTGCAGCTCTTCGCCGACCATTTCCCCGAACATGCGAACAAAACTCTTCTCCGCGGTGATGGTGCGCAAGGCACTGGCGTCACGATCGATGGCGGCACGCAGGTTTTTGAGCCGGTCACCCATTGGCGCGTACAGTCCCCCGCCGATGCCGACCTCGCCCGGCGTGATGTGAAAATAATACGCCGCATCGTGTTTGCGATCGTACCCCTGGAAGGTGAATGCCGCAGCGATCCAGGTTTTGTACGGGGACTTGTCCTTGCTGAATCGCACGTCGCGGTAGATGCGATACATCGCTTTCTTCGGCTCCAGCACGATCTCCGGATGCACGCCCTTCATGCGCGCGGCGAGCGTGGAGAGCAGCTGCTGCATCGGCTCCTTCACGTGCTGCTCGTAACGCGGCTTGTTTTCGTTGAACCAGTCGCGGTCGTTGTTCTTCTTCAGGTCCCTGAGGAAACGCATTGTTTCCTTCGGAAATCCGTCGAACGGTGGGAGCACGTCCTGTTCAAAGGGATTTATTTTCCTGGCCATGGGTATTCCTCTGCGTAGTTGCGGTGAACTTGCTTGTCTTCGTACGGATCGTCATCGGAGGCGCGTTCTTCGGGAGTGTAACCCGAGCGGACGGCTTCCACGTGCACGATGTGCTCATCGTTGTCCACGTGAAACACCACGCGCCAGGTGCGGTACGCGAGTTCGTACCGCCCGGATTCCTCATCCATCGGTGAGACGCGCTTGCGGTCGCCCTCGATGGGATCCGCTTCCAGCTGCGACTCGATGAAGGGCAGCATGTCGATGTCCTCCGAACGCAGCCAGAGCAGCTGCTGCATGGCGCGTGGTGCGAGCTGGACGCGGTACTTCTCCTCCTCTGCCCGCACCCAGCCCGCGGCTGCGTCCGGGAAGGCGTCCGCGTACGGCACGTACGGCTTGATATCCAGTATGGGCGTGCCGTCGATCAGGTCGCATTCGGTGACGCGCAGCATCAGTCCCTCCACCTCCAGCAGTCGCACGCAGCTCAGTCCGATGGGATTCGGACGGTAGGGCGCGCGCGTGGCGAACACTCCCACCTTGTCTTTCCGATGCCGCGGCACCTGCACGCGCGGCTTCCATCCCTCGTTGCGATGAAAAACGTAGAGCAGCCAGATGCGCTCGAAGCCGCGCAGGTCGTCGATCGCCTGCTCGAAATTCTGTCCTTCGTGCAGCAGCACCCGCGCTTCATGCGTATCGTCCAGCACTCCCTGCCGCGGAACGTCGTACCGGTTCCTGCGGGGAGAAGAAAGGACACCTATGGGATGAAAGACAAAACTCTCCATGCGGATAAAATACGGCAACGCAGGCTCTCATGCATTGTCCGCGCCGGACTGTGTCCCCGCCACGCGGTCCCCGGCACGTGGTCCCCGCCCCGCAGCGGGAGGGGATCGAATTTCGTACTGTGGAATACGGACTTCCTCCCGTATTTTTAAGGACGTAACTTTTTCCCGCGTGCGCGTCGCGGCCAGGAGTGTGAACGCGTGCGCACCGGGGACGGCACACAAAGGCAAGACGATGACGGAAACAACACAGCGCATACCAGGCATCGACGACATACCGGAATGGGCACGTTTCACGGCGACCGAGAACCGGCAGTACCTGCAGGGCGGACTCCGCCACTGGGACGGTCCCCTGCAGCGTGTCGTTTCCCCCATCCCGCTGCGTGATTCACGAGGCGGCGTGGCGCAGGCGCACCTCGGTGCCGTACCGCAGCTCTCATCGGCGGTGGCCGAGGCTTCAGTCCGCACCGCGGCGGAAGCGTTCGACGCGGGGGACGGCCCGTGGCCGTCACTGTCCCTCGAACAGCGGGCGGACATCGTCCGGACCTTCGTCGCGAACCTGCGTCCCCTGCGCGAGCGCATCGCCCTGCATATCATGTGGGAAGTTGGGAAAGTCTACGAGGAAGCGCTCAATGAGTTCGACCGCACGCTCGAGTACACGCTTGAAACCATCGACGCCGCGCTGGATCTCGACAAGCGCGAACGGCGGGACACCTCGCTGCAGCAGGTGGTCGGGCGCGTCGACCTGCTGCCCGTCGGTGTCGCGCTCTGCGTCGGTCCGTACAACTACCCGTTTTACGAAACACTGACCAATGCCATCCCGGCCCTGCTCATGGGCAACACGGTCATCATCAAGGCGCCGCCGCAGGGAGGACTGCTGTACGGGTTGCTGCTGCCCGTATTCGCACGCCACTTCCCCGACGGCATTGTCAGCGTGCTCTTCGGGGACGGCGAGGAGCTGCTGCTTCCCATCATGCGCAGCGGACGGGTGAGCATACTCGCCTTCATCGGCACGAGCGCGACAGCGGACGCCCTCATCACTGCGCATCCCGCACCGCATCGCCTGCACACCGTTCTCGGCATGGAAGCAAAAAATGCGGGCATTGTCATGCCGGACGCACCGATGGAAATCACGGTGGAAGAAGTGGTCAAGGGAGCACTCGCGTTCAACGGACAGCGCTGCGCAGCCATCAAAATTCTGTTCGTCCATGCGGAAGTCGCCGACGATTTCGTGGCGCGTCTCCGCGAACGCTTCGCAGCGACCACCCCCGGCATGCCCTGGGAGGATGTCCGCTGCACGCCGGTGATCAGCGAGGGCCACGCGGCATATCTCGAGGGACTCATCGAGGACGCACTCGCACAGGGTGCGTCCCTCGAAAACGAGGGCGGCGGACAGCGGCAGCTGACGCTGATGCAGCCCGCCCTGCTCAGCGGCGTGCGTGAAGGGATGCGCGTGTTCGACGAGGAACAGTTCGGTCCGATACTCCCTGTCGTTCCCTTCCAGCGCGTGGACGAAGCGCTGCATTACATCAAGCACGCGCGATACGGACAGCAGTGCAGCGTGTTCGGCAGTGATCCTTCCGTCCTGCGCCGCATCGTCACGGCCTCGGCCCGTTATGTCGGCCGCGTGAACATCAACGGGAAATGTCAGCGCGGTCCCGATCATTTCCCGTTCACAGGGAAACGCGACTCCGCGCTCGGCACCGTTTCGATTGAAGAAGCGCTGCGGCGCTTCTGCATCAGCACGGTCATCGCGACACCGGAGTACCCGGAGAACACCGCGCTGTGGAAACGGCTCTCATAAATGACACGCGCGCATCACGTGACCGCGATGCGCGCAGAATCGACAGGCGGGGGATGAGGTCTCAGACCTCTATGTAATTCTGAATCTGCGTGATGAAGGTGCCCGGGTTGATGGGCTTCGCGATATGGTCGGTGAAGCCGTGCTTGAGCAGGCGCTCCCTGTCCCCGGGATTCGCGAGCGCGGTCACCGCAAGGACGTTGAGATCCGACCCGTGCGGCAGGGTGCGAATAAAGGAGAGCACTTCCTCCCCGTGCATTCCCGGCAGCATGATGTCGCAAAGCACCAGGATGGGTTGATTGTCCTTCAGCCATTCGCAGGCCGCTTCACCGGTTTCGAAGGTTTCGACTTCAAAACCCGCCTTGCGAAGAATGATGGAGAGAAGCTTCGTGATCGATCCGATGTCTTCAATGACGACGATGGTATTGGAACGTCTTGTCGCGTTCATGGTCGTTCTTCCGCTGCGTGCTGGTGAAACAGTGCTGTCGCGTGCCGTCACGTGACCTGGTCTTCCGTGCGGGATGCATCCTGTCGGCATCCCAATCGTGCAGGGGAATGTAATCAATTCCCCTAACATAGGGTAATCGTTCTCCGCTACGGCATGCTGATGTCAATCGTGTACTTTTTCGGCAGGACGGGGATTGCCCGGTCGCCGAGATCCTCACGATCGCTGTCGAAATTCATATACACCCTGTATCGGCCGGGCGGAACGGCGTCGGATGGCTGCACGACTTCAACGGTGCCTTTCCCGTAGACGTCGACAGGTCCCTTGCGCGCGTGCACTTCCTTGCCCGATCCGTTCTCGAGACGCAGGTCGAGCATGCCCCGGTAGGCGGCGTTGCCCAGCTGCGTGAGATGAAAACGAAAGATCACCTCGCCGTCTTTTCGTTCCGCACCGGCTCCCGCGAGCTTGACGTCGCTGTACACCTCACCGACGCGCACATGCACCGGCACGACGAGTTCATCCCCCTCATCATCCGCGGCGGTGGAACGTGTGAACACCAGGTCCGCCGCATACTCTCCGTCACGAATCCCGGCGGGCATATCCGCAGTCACCGCAAATGCCGTCGCCCCTTTCGGAGCGAGTCCCAGCGTTCCGCGTTCGAAGCGCAGCCACTCAGCGCAGGATGCGGCCGACGCGTCGCTGCTTTTGTCCCGCACGCGCACGGTAACGTCCTCCGCGGCAACGGACCGAAGCTGCAGCGAAGCGGAGGGACGCTGGGCATCGAGGTACAGCCACGTCGGCTGCACCGACAGCTGCGCATGGAGACTGAAGGGAAACAGAACAAGGAAGAGAAAGGCCGGGGCGTGCAATCTCAAATGAACTTCTCCATCACGCTTTTGAGATGCACCCACTGAAACGGTTTCGAAACGTAGTCGCTGCATCCCGCTTCGAGACTGCGCTTCCTGTCCTCGGGAAACGCGTGTGCCGTGAGCGCGATGATCGGAATGTCCCTGAAACGGGAGTCCTCGCGTATCCTCTTTGTAATCTGCAGTCCGTCCTCACCATCACGCAGCGAGAGATCCATGAGGACGAGATCGATGCTGTGCTCCTCGAGCACATCCCAGGCCTTCTGCCCTGCCGCGGCAATATGCACTTCGTACTCCCGTGAAAGGAGAATCCGCATATATTTCTGGCTTTGCTCGTCGTCTTCGACAACCAGGATACTTTTCCTGTTCTCGGACATTACTCACTCCGTGTTATGGGTGCCTGGGCTCAGGTTATCATCAATATAGGGTTTCATGAAGAATATTTCGACCCGGACTGTGTTTCGGTCGACTGACGGGGCCCCGTCGCGGGGAAATCGACGGTGAACGTCGTGCCCTTTCCTTTCTGGCTCTGCACATCGATCTGCGCACCGTGCGCTTCGAGGTACAGTTTCACCAGCGTCAGTCCCAGTCCGATTCCTTCGTAACTGCGGTCATACCCGATTTCCTCCTGCATGTACGGTTCGTACATGCGCTCGAGAAAGTCCTCCGCAATGCCGATGCCCGTGTCCTGGACGATCAGACGGGGTCCGCCGGCATTGCCGTCCGCGAGTTCGACGGTGACGCCACCGCGGGGAGTGAACTTGAGCGCGTTGTCGATCAGGTGATCGATGGACTCGGTCAGGTAGTGCTGATCGGCCAGAATTTCCGGGTCCGCACAGTGATTCGTGAATTGCAGCGTGATCTGCTTTTCCTTCGTCTGATGCTGGAAGCGCTCGACGCATCCGGCGACGAGACGGTCGAGCCGGATGGGAAGCTGCTGCAGTGCGATGTCGCTGGCCTGAAAGCGCGAGATGTTCATGATGGAATCCACGGTGCGGATCAGCCGCTGGCTCGCATCCTCGATCGCATGCAGGAACTCGCGTGTTTCGTCGTCGGGACCGTCGCCGGTCAGCTCCGTCACGAGGGCCAGATACCCGAGTATGATGTTGAGCGGCGTGCGCACCTCGTGCGACATGTTGGCGATGAAGGCCTTCTTGATTTCATCGGCCTGCTCGGCGCGCACCTTTTCGGAGATGAGCTCTTCTTCCGCCTGCTTGCGATGGATGGCGGCACCGAGCGTCTGGGCGCACACCGCCATGGCCTCGATTTCCGAATTCAGCCAGGTGCGGCGCAGTCTGCATTCGTCGAAGCGCAATAATCCCCACCAGGAGTCCCCGCTGAAAACCGGGACCATCGAAGTGCTGCGGACGTTCTGCCGGGCCAGCGTCATCTGCTCTTCGTCCGTAAGATGATCGATCACCGCCGCGATGCTGCGGCCGGCCGACAGTTCCTCCGCCCAGCGGGCGTACGGAACGTCCTGCCACGCCTGCCCGTCGGGCACGCGTTCGATCACGCTCTCGCGCATTTCCCGACGCACCCACACATGCCGCCGGTACATGCGCTTCACGCCCTGCTCGTCCGTGAGGTTCTGCATGAACAGCACGCGGCAGACATTCGCCGCAGCGCCAAAATGCTCGAGCACTTCGTCGATGGCCTCTTCCCAGTTGGCGGACTGCAGGAAACGGGAAGCGGCGAAGCCTGCCGAACGCAGGAGCGTGTCACTGCGGCGCACTTCTTCCTCGTGGGATTTGCGCGACGTGACGTCGCGCACGGTCACGAGCGCCGCCGCCTGCCGCTGATAGCGGATGACGGTCGCGGCGAATTCCCCGGCGCGTATCGTTCCGTCACGCGTGAGCACACGGCCCTCATACACCATGGGTGAGTCGCCGTATTCCCGCCGCGAGGCGGCGATGGACTGTATCCGCTTCCTGTCGTCGGGATGAATCAGCGACCAGGGATTCATCTCCATGAGTTCTTCGCGGCTGTACCCGGTGAGTTCACAGGTGCGTTCGTTCGCAAACAGCAGACGGTCATCCAGCAGGATGAAAATGGCATCATGACTTTTTTCGACGACGGCACGGTACAGCATCTCGCTGTCGCGCAGCGCCTCTTCGGTCGAGAGCCGCGTGAGCACGCCACCGAGATAGGACGCGATATACTCCACGACCTGACGGACCTCCGCCGCGCACTGGGGATACGTCAGAGACGCGATGTCAACGGCGGCAATGATGCTGCCGGCATGCGTGACCGGAATGATTGCCATGCAGCGCACGCCTTGCGCACGCAGGGTGCCGGCGAACGAGAACACGTCGAAATCCTCGTCCGTCATGTAGCGCGACGCACTCTCGCGCACGATATGTTCATGCGCGCGGCGATACTCGGCATCCTCGTTCAGCATCGTGAAAAGATCGCGCACACCGCGCGTGCTGCGCAGTTCATGCGTGCCGGTGTCCTGATCGAGCACGTATATCCCGGCCACGTCGATGCTCTCGATGCGCAGCACCGCGGTCAGAATCCTTTCGAACATCGTCGGGACATCATTCGTGTACGCGAGATCCACCGCCAGCTGATGCTGCAGATTCATCAGATAGGCGCTGCGGCGCTGCTCGGATACATCCTTGACCGTGCCCATCACGGCGATGCCGTCACCCAGCGGCAGCCGTCCCACGTGAATCATCACTTTGCGCCGCATGCCGGACTTCGTCAGCAGATTGAATTCATAGGCGTCCGGGACTTCCTCCCCTGCCACGCGTTCGCGGTACCGCGCAAGAACACTTTCGCGGTCTTCCGGTGCGATAATGCGTTCCACGGACTGATTGTTCAGTTCCTCACGCGAGTACCCGGTGAGATCGGCGAGCCGGGAATTGGCGAAGACGATGCGCTGGTCGAGAACGATGAAAACGCCGTCCTGGCTGTGCTCGACGAGCGCGGGATACTTCTCATCCGGCACGCTGCCGATGTCCAGCGACGGGTGCGCGGGGAGAAGTCCGCCGAGCAGCATCTCCGGTGTCTGGCCATCCCATGGGGTCAAAAGCAGAAGCATCGGATGGCCGTCGTCCTCGGCATCGCGCTGCAGGGTGACCAGGCGCGTCTCGGCGATCCGCTGCGCAGCGACGCGCGTGCGCATCGCCTCGAAGGCGTCCCGGTCTTCTTCTGCGAGGTAGCTGGAGAGCCTGATCGCACCGGTGCTTCCTTCGCGGTGCAGGAGATGCATCAGCTGCACGCCGTCGCGGACCATGCCTTCACGGTCAATCAGAAATGAGGCGCCCGGTGGCAGCTGTTGCCCGTATCCGCGCATCTGTCGCACGGGCTCATAGTCCTTGCGCGCCATGGCATAGCGAACGACGCGCGTCATGATTTCACTGGTGATGCTTCCCTTGACGAGATAATCCTGTGCGCCGTGCCGAATGCATCGCACGGCCACCCTGTCATCGGCCACGGCGGAAATGATGACGACGGGGAGATGCGGAGCACTGTCCTGAATGCGAAGGAAGGTGTCTATCCCGCTCGAATCGGGAAGATTGAGATCGAGCAGCAGAACGTCGAAGGAAGTGCGGCCGAGAATGGCTTCCGCTTCCGTGAGCGTCCGAACACTCGTAAACCGGAACTCGACCGTATGTGACCGTTCGAGGAGGCGCTGGGTGAGCCGGGCCTCTCC
>CAJXSA010000117.1 GCA_913060595.1 uncultured Ignavibacteria bacterium | reverse complement strand
TCGCGCTCTCACCGAACGGGAGATGCGCGCGCTGCGCGGCACGGAAATCGGTCTGGTGTTCCAGGAGGCGATGACCTCGCTCAATCCCGTGTTCACCATCGGGGATCAGCTCACCGAGGTGCTGCTCTATCATTCCGACAGCAACTGGAACGACGCCTATGAGCGCTCTGTCGACATGCTTGCGCGCGTGGGCATACCCGACCCGGATAACGTCATGACCGCCTACCCGCATCAGCTGTCAGGGGGAATGCGGCAGCGGACACTGATCGCCATGGGACTGGTCGCGCGTCCTTCCATTATCATACTTGACGAACCGACCACGGCCATCGACGTGACGGTGCAGGCGCAGGTGCTGCAGCTGATCAACGACCTGAAAAAGGAATTCGGCATGACCGTGTTGCTGATCACGCACGATCTCGGTGTCGTGGCCGAAGTCTGCGACCGCGTCGCCATCATGTACGCCTCGCATATCGTCGAATGCGCCCCCGTCCTCGATATCTTCCGCCGCCCCCGCCATCCCTACACCGTGGGGCTGCTCGCATCGATTCCCTCCTTCCACCTGCGCGGAGAGAAACTGAGCATCATTCCCGGACAGGTGCCGCGACCCACCAACTATCCCGCCGGATGCAACTTCCATTCCCGCTGCGAATACGCCACGGCGAACTGCGTGCTCCACGAACCCAAACCGGAGCCCGTCGATGCGCATCATACGGTGGCGTGCTGGAACTGGAAGGAAGTCCATGTGCCCGACAGCGTTCACCGTCCCGAATGACCTTCCATCGCTGCCGGGAACGATCCCGCCTTTTTTCCTTGTTCTTAAGTCAAATAGCCATTAAACTTCGGTAATATAGGATACGTCCATCGGACATCGTCCTGAGATTCCGCTTCACCCACGAGGATACTATGCAGAAAATCGTACTCACCGCGCTCGCAGCCGTTCTGTCCGTTTCGGCGGCGTTCGCACAGCACAGCCACAGCGATGAAGGCATCGCGGTGCCGCTGCCGGAAGAGCGCTACGTGCTCACTCCGACCGATGTGCAGGAAAGCATGTCGCTGGCCAAGGCGCACAATGCCTTCCAGCAGTTCGTCTACCAGAACACGGACTGGAATTTCCGCTACGACGCGCTGCGTCGCACGCCGCATCGCGCATGGGGACGCGGCATTCAGATCGACGGTTATCCGAAAATACATCTTCTCAACGCCCCGCAGGCCGGACAGAGCTTCATCGCGATGCATGCATCGATGCTGAACGTTCGTCCCTCTGAGCTGCGGATGCTGTACAGTGAAATCATCAGGGGAAAAGCCTATCAGAAGTATGTGCAGGTGCATGACGGCATCGACGTTCTCAATTCCTACGTCGACCTGCGCATCAGTCCCGACGGCCGCGTCTTCATGTTCGGCTCGGACTTCCATCCTTCCATCAACGTCAGCAGCACGCCCGCGGTGTCACTCACAGCGGCGCGTGAATTCGCGAAGGCGGGACTTCCATACAGCCCGTCGAACGACAACATCGAAGGCGGAACGCTATACATTCTTCCCGTCCGGTACGCCGACCGCATCGACTACCGTCTCGTGTACAACTTCCAGGTGCGCAACGATATTGACGAGCTCTGGGACACCTACGTCGACGCGCATAGCGGCAGCATCGTCTGGCGTTACGATCTGATCACGCATTTCCACGGTGGTGAAGGTCCCAACGCCATGGCCAACGTGGTCAACGGACGCATCGTCGCCAAAGTGTACCGTGAGTCCTACGTCGAGACCGAAGAGACCCTGCCGCTCGCGAACGCGTATGTCTGGGTGGCGGGCACGATGTACACCACCGACGAGGACGGCCGTTTTTCCGCTGACCTCGGAACGAACACCACCGGACAGCTGATTACCCGCCTCACCGGACCTCATGCCATCGTGCGGCGCGACGACACGACACGCGTCAGCGGAAGCACCCCGGCGAACGCGATGTTCACCGAGACCGTGGCCGCCGGACAGGACATCGAAATCGTCTGGGACAACAGCAATTCTATCGCGTCTGAACGCAACACGTTCTATCACATGAATCTCGTGCGCGACTGGTCGCGTGCGCTCGACGGATCGGCCAACAATAACCGCCTCGACGCCCAGATTCCGGGCCTGGTGGAAATCGACAATACGTGCAACGCATTCTTTGACGGCCGTGGCGTCAATTTCTTCCAGTCGGATTTGCAGTGCGGCAACACCGGAGAAATCTCGTCCGTCATTCATCATGAGATGGGACACGGCATCCATATCTGGCTTACTCAAAAATTGATCAACAGAAGTCCTTTCAATCCATCACTAAAAGAAGCAATTGCGGACATCACGACCAATCTATTGCGAGATGATCCACGAATAGGCGTCGGGTTCAGGAAGGGAGGATCCAGCGACGGCATAATCAGAAATTCAAATAATAATCTTCGTTTTCCTGATGACGTGCAATGGCCGGCGTTTGACCCTCTGAATTATCACAACAATGGGCAAATACTAACTGGCGCCGTGTGGGATGTGCGTAAAGCAATAGGTCTCGAAGCTACAGCACGACTATACCACGATGCGATGTATGGAACGCCTGATGGAAATACTCTGGGGCAGGGTTTCGCAGATTACTTTATTGAATTCCTTGTGGCGGATGACGACGACGGCGACCTTTCGAACGGAACGCCGCACAGCGAAGCCATCATTGCCGCGTTCATTGCGCATGGCATACCCGGATCCGGGATCACAATAATCCATGAGGGGATGGAAGATCAGAATACCGTGACTGGCACCTACGAGATTACGGGTGTCGCGCGTATCGGCGGCAGCATCGACAGTGATCTGCTCTATATCGAGCGTGTGGACATTGTCTTCAGCACGGATAACTGGCAGACCAGCGATCGCTTCACAGCCGATTATTTCCCTGCAACGCAGAGCTTCGTCGGGAATTTCCCCGCACAGAAAGCAGGCACCATCGTACGCTACTATATCGAAGCTTTTGACAATTATGGCAGTAGTTCTCGAGATCCATTCCGCCCAGTCGGCGCCTATAACATATTCCTCGTTGGATATGAATCCAAGGTTTTCCATGATGCCGAGAACGAGGACGACTGGCGAGTCGTTTCAGACGCGACGACGGGTGAGTGGGTTCGAGACGATCCCGTCGGAACCTGGGACACACAGGACGGTGACGAGGGGGACGTACCCTACGTGCAGCCGGCGGAAGACCACACACCCGGGACCGGCAAGACAAAGTGCTGGGTCACAGGCAATGCCTCCAAGGGCGCCGGACTGGGCACGAACGATGTCGACGACGGCGAGACCTACCTCACGACGAAAAGTTACGACGTGAGCGGCATGGTCAAGCCCGTGCTGCGCTACTACCGCTGGTATTCCAACGATGCCGGCGCCACGCCGGGGACGGATTTCTGGACCGTCGAGATCTCCGATGACGGCGGCAGGAATTACGAATACCTCGAGCGTACGAAGGAATCCGACGCTTCCTGGCGGCCGAAGGCTTTCGTCCTCGACGAGATCGTGAACCTGACGGAGGACATCGTCGTCAAGTTCACCGCCGCGGATAATGAGCCCGGATCGCTGGTGGAAGCAGCCGTGGACGACTTCGAAATCCTCGACATCAACCAGGCGCTTGTCGGTGTGGAGGACGACGTCCTTCTTCCTGTTACGCTCAGCCTGGAGCAGAACTATCCGAATCCGTTCAATCCTTCGACCACGATCAGCTACACGCTGCCGACCAGCGCCAGCGTGCGCCTGACCGTGTACAACAATCTTGGCGAACCGGTCCGCACGCTGATCGATCGTGCGCAGGCCGCCGGTCGTCACACGGTGGACTTCGAGGCCGGTGACCTGCCTTCGGGCCTGTACATGTACGAGCTTCGCACCGCAGACAGCCGCCTCACACGGAAAATGATGCTGCTCGAATAACCGTGCGGCACAGTGCTGCGCTGTTATGACAGCGTGGTTCTGATTTGGAAAGAGGACTCCGTTCAGCGGAGTCCTCTTTCCGTTTTGTCCCGATCATGGAGTTCAGTAGCTTTGGAGATGATGAATTTCCGCTGGATCTGTACAGCCCTGTTCATGACGGTCGTGATTGTCGCTGCCAGCTCCTGCGGCGAAGATTCCCGCTCACCCTCGAAAGGATCCGCCCCCCTGTTCTCGGCACCCGCGAAATATCCCGCATTTTCCGGTGACCGGGCGTTCGCATTGCTCGAACGACAGGTCGCGTTCGGTCCGCGCGTGCCCGGAAGCAGGGCGCACGCGGAATGCCTGCAGTTTTTCCTCGCACATTTCGATTCGCTCGGCATACAGACGGACCTGCAGGAGTTCACTCTGCCCGGCTACGACGGGGACACGCTGCCGCTCACGAATGTGATCGCGCGCATCAATCCCGGTGCGAGTCGCCGCGTGCTGCTTGCCGCACACTGGGATTCGCGTCCCTGGGCAGACTACGATCCCGATCCGGACCGGCAGCTGCTGCCCGTTCCCGGCGCAAACGACGGTGCGAGCGGTGTCGGGGTGCTCCTGCATCTCGCCGAGGTGCTTTCCAACACGCCGCCGCCGATCGGTGTGGACATCGTGCTTTTCGATGGCGAGGATTACGGGCGTGAGAACGACGAAGGGATGTTTCTTCTCGGATCGCGGTACTACGCGGTGACCTTCGACGGAGAACCACCCGTGTTCGGCATTCTCCTCGACCTGGTCGGGGACCGCGAGGCGCGCTTCCCGCAGGAGGCCTTCTCCCGGCAGTACGCCGGTGACGTCCTCGATATGGTATGGGACGCGGCCGCAACCCTCGGGCTCTCGCGCTTCACGCAGGATCCGCACTCTCCGGTTCTCGACGACCACGTGCCGCTGAACACTGTCGCCGGCATCAAAACCATCAACATCATAGATGCCGCCCTGGTGGGACATGACGCCGCATCTCCACGCAGGAAGTACTGGCACACGCGAGACGACCTGCCCGCGCAGTGCGATCCCGCGCCCCTCGGCGACGTGGGAACACTGCTCCTCTATATCGTTTTCGGAATCAACTCGGCGACCGCCACATGAAAAACCCTGTATTCATTCGCGCTCGATTTCCTCGTTCCGCGCACGACGAAACTCTCCAGGCACAGCTCGTCGCCCGCGATCCACTCGGTTTCCTCGAGGATGAGGCATGGTGGGAAGTGTACTTCCACGAAGCGGACTGGGAAGCCGTCGCAGCGGAGTTCTCCTCCTCCTGGAACCTGCTTCCACCGCCGATCACACCGGAAGTGAAGCGTTTCGACCAGGAAAACTGGAATGCACAGTGGGAGGCGAGCATACAGCCCATCGTCGTGTCCGATCGCATCATGATCGCTCCTTCCTGGCATGAGGTCGCGGAAACGGACGACAGACTCGTGCTTGTCGTCGATCCGAAAATGTCCTTTGGTACGGGATACCATCAGACGACACGACTCATGCTGCGCCTTCTCGAAAACGATGTGCGCGCAGGGGACATCGTGCTCGACGTCGGCACCGGAACCGGGGTCCTCGCAATCGCCGCTGTGCGACTCGGCGCCGCGCATGCCGAAGGCGTGGACATCGATGAGTGGTCAACAGACAATGCCTTCGAGAATGCGCAGAAGAACGGCGTGGAAGGCAGCGTCCGCTTTATTCACGGATCGCTCGAGCATGCGACCGGTCCCTACGACAAAATTTATTCCAACATTACAAAACTCGACAACATCGACATGCTGACCGCATACCGCGACCTGCTTCGGCCTGAGGGTGCAATGCTGCTTTCGGGATTTTACCGGGACGACGTTCCGGAGGTCCGCACGGCGCTCGCAAAGCTGAAGCTCACCGTGACAGATGAATTGTATGAAGATGAATGGGCTGCGCTTCGCGCGGTGAAGGAGCTGTGATGCGCATCGCGAGTATCGATATCGGAACGAACACCATGCTCATGCTGATCGCCGACGTGAACGGCGACGGGAGCCTGGAAACCATCAGTGATTGCCAGGTGATCGCCCGCGTCGGCAAGGGCGTCGACAAATCCGGCGGCATCGCATGGGACGCCTTCACACGCAGCGAACGCTTTCTCGCCGAGTACCTCGAACGCGCGCGGGAGGCGCAGGTCGACATCGTGCGGGCCACAGGAACGAGCGCGCTGCGGGACGCCCGGAACGGCGACGACTACGTCGACTATATGTATCAGAAACTCGGCGTGGAAATTGAAATCCTCAGCGGCGACGAGGAAGCGCTCTGGACATACGGGGGTGCGATTTCCGGCTTCCCGGATCGCAGCGGACGCTACGCGGTACTCGACATCGGTGGCGGCAGCACGGAACTGACGGTCGGAGAGGGATTCCGCATTCTCGAACGAAAAAGCGTCGATATCGGCTGCGTGCGCCTGACCGAGAAATTCCTGCACCATGCCCCGCCGACCGCGTCAGAGATCGACGACATGATCGGCCGCATCGACGAGGCGCTCACCGAGTATCCCGCCTTCGATCCGGCGGAAACGCATTTTGTCGGCGTCGCAGGAACCGTCACGACGCTCGCCGCGGTGGAGAAAGGACTGAAGGAATATGACGGGGAAGCGATCAGCGGTTTTCGGCTGACGCGGGAGATGATTCAACGGCGTTTCGAAGAATTCCGGCAGCTCACGCGCGAAGAAATGCAGAACGCGATGCACATCGATCCCGGTCGCGCCGACATCATCCTCGTCGGCATCGGCATTCTGAAGCGGCTCACCGAGAGCAGGGACATCCCCGCCGTCACCGTATCGGAGCGCGGGCTTCGCTACGGCATCGCGATGCGCGAATGGGAACGCCGCATGGAACAGAACGGCTCCTAACGGCCGAGCATGTCCCCCAGGACATTCAGCACACGCTGACATCCCTCATCCACATCTTCTTGCGTGGTCGTCGCGCCGAATGAGATGCGCAGCGTGGCCGCGCCTGTCGCGTCATCGTGTCCGATGGCGCGCATGACATGCGACGCCTGCACGCTGCCCGAGGCGCAGGCTGATCCGCCGCTGACGGAAACACCGGCCAGATCGCAGTTCATGAGCAGTGACGCGCCGTCGACCGAATACACGTCCGCGGGAAATGAAACGCTCAGAATGTTTGCGAGCACGGTGTCCTCCGTCACTTCGTTGACATGCAATCGCGGAAATGCATCGAGCAGGCATGCCCGGAAACGCGCGCGGTAATCTTTCCATCGCGCAAGTCTTTCATTGCGTTCCTCGACGGCGAGACGGGCCGCCTCCCCGTACGCGACGATGCCGGCGACGTTCTCCGTGCCGCCGCGACGTCCGCGCTCCTGTCCCCCGCCCACGATAAAGGCTTCAGCATCCAGTCCGCTGCGCACGTACAGCGCCCCGATTCCCTTGGGACCATGTATCTTATGCGCCGACATCGCGGCAAAATCCACCTGCGCCGCATGAATATCGATCGGGAGCTTCCCGGCTGACTGCACGATATCGGAATGGAACAGAACATCGTGCGGACGCAGCAGCACACCGACCTCCTCGAGAGGCAGAATTCCACCGGTTTCATTGTTTACATGCATCAGGCTGCAGAGCAAGGTCTCCGGACGGATCATTTCCGTGATTCGCTCGCTGCGCGCCACCCCGGCGGCGTCGACGGGGAGCAACCCGACCGCTGCCCCTCCCCGTCCCAGCGCTTCGATCGGCATGTGCACGGCATGGTGCTCGGCCGCGGAACTGATGACGTGCAGTTTCGAGATGTCCGTGTGCGCGTGCAGTGCCATGTGCAGAGCGGTGTTGTCGCTCTCTGTACCGCCCGCCGTGAAAATGATTTCACGCGGATCGGCGCCGATCATTGCGGCGACATGCTCGCGTGCGCGCTCGACCGCGACACGGGCGGCGCGTCCGTGGGCATGGGCGCTGGAGGGATTCCCGTGCTGCTCCCGGAGCCAGGGCAGCATGGCATCCACCACCTGCGGAAGCAGTGGCGTCGTGGCGGCGTTGTCGAGATATATCCTTCTCATGCGTTGTTCTCCTCATTGGCGGACAGGATGGAAACATCACCGGCGAACACGGACGTCCGCTCTCCGTGTTCGTTCTCGACGATCAGGCTGCCGTCCCTGCCGAGGTCAACGGCGCGCAGCTGCCTTTTCCCCGTTTCATCTTCCAGCACGATGTCCGCAGGAAACATGCCCGCGCACCGCGTCCACTCCGGGCAAAACCAGGCATTCCCCTTGTCCGTCCAGAGTCCGTAGAGCGTCGAGAGTTCTCGCGTGACTGCGGACTGCACCTCGTCGACATCGACAGGCCTCCCGGATTCGAGAAGCAGCGAGGTGGGCGGAGTCCGATACGAGCCCGTGAATTCGCGCTGACGCACATTGACACCGATGCCGACGACGACCCAGCCGCGATCTCCCAGTCGCCCGCTTTCAACCAGAATGCCGCAGAGCTTCTTCCCTGCGATGAGCACATCGTTCGGCCATTTCAGGAGCACGTCAGCATTGAGGAAGGTCTCCGCCGCGCGCTTGACCGCCAGTCCGGCGAGCAGCGGCAGTCCGCCCCATTCCTCCGCGCCGCGGACCGGATAGAGGATATAGCTTGCGAGCAGGCTCTGCCCGGCTGCGTCCTCCCAGCGCCGGTCGAAGCGTCCTCTCCCTTCCGTCTGATGTTCCGCCGTGATCAGCGTGCCTTCGGGTGCGCCTGTCCGAATCCGGTCGCGTGCTTCGCGGTTGGTCGATGCGACCGTCTCGAGGTGAATGCGTGGTGTACCGAGCATGCATATTTCTCCGTTGTTTTGTGAAATCTACGCGCTGATGCGTTGCGCGGCAACCGCGGTGTGATTTTCTTCGCGCAAAGAGGTCATTTCACCCGCGTATTCCCTCTTCTGACTTGTTTCGACCTTGATTTTTACGCATGATTTGGAGTAGTTTTCACTCTGTACCGGATACCGGATCTCATCTTCCGTCGCGGGGGTCCCTGTCCCACATTTCCACAACCCGGAAATCACAATTACACATACGCCATCAGCTGTTATTTCAACTTCGAGGTATTCTATGAGAAGAGCTGTGACCGCTTTGCTGCCCGCAGTGCTTTTCCTGTTCCTGTTCGGAAACACCACGGTGCAGGCACAGGTTTTTGGTGCAGTCATTTACTCAGGCGACAACAGCGCTGACATCGCGATGTTCGACCTGACCAACACGAATTTCTCCAAGGTCGAATTCTATCGCGGCGCCAAACTGCTTGGTTCGGTGACGCTCAACGGAAACGACGGAAAAATCGTGACCGACTACGGCCTCATCAAGGGGAATTCCTATCAGTACCAGTATCGTGCCTACCGCTCGGCAGGCGGCTTCCAGGACGGCAACCTCGCCGGGTATTCATTCTTCCTCGGCGGCGACATTCAGGGAATCCTCACCCGTCCCGATACGATCAACATGGACACCGACCTGATCGACACCGTCGAAGTGTGGCCGGGCGGACACCTTCATTTCGCCGACGGCGCGGACGTGACCTGGTTCCTCGGGACCGCCGGCACCGTCAGTGCTTTCAAAGTGTACGGAAGCAGCGACCTGACGCAGCAGCCGCACGGACAGTTCTCCGCTTCCGGCGGACGCATTTACGATCTGAACGTGCCGATCTGCGGCGGACAGATGGGGCCGCTCAAGGATTTCACCTTCGTCGGTTCGGACGTCATCATCACGAGCGACGTTGAGTCGCATTTCGACAACGTGACACTCGACTGGGTGACGGACAACCAGCGAAACGACTACGCGTACATCCGGCATCACGCCAACAAGATTTTCGCCAAGAACTGTCTCCTCACGCATGAAGGACAGCTGTGGGGCGTGCAGGAAGCCGAGAACATGCGCATCGAGGAGAACTCGACCATCGTTGTCAGCAATATCACGAATTCCGTGGTCGACAAGGGGCAGATCACGATTCAGCCCAAGGACGTGCCGACCAAGATGGAAAACTGCAACATCATCGACGGAAACGTGACCATCAGCAATGAGACGGTGGTGCGTTACAACCGAATCGAGAACTTCGGCACCATCAACATCTCCCCCTTCGCCGGCGGTTTCGATCCCGAAGACATCGACGGTGTGCATATCAACTACAATCATTTCGTGCGCACCGGCGGACAGATCGGCAACGTGTCGAACTTCCAGGCCGACACCATCGACGTGCGACGCAATTACTGGGGCCAGTGTGAAGGTCCCAAGCCCGGCGAGCGTGCCACCATGGGCAAGGTTTTCATCGATCCCTTCCTGCGGGTCGAGTACCCGGAAGCCAGCTACTGGCTCGAGCTCGAACCGAACAAGAAGAACATCATCGCCAACGACGAAGATGAAATCATCTTCAGTGCGCATCTCTTCAACACGCTGACCATGGCCGACTCCGCCGGTGTGGAGATCGACTACCTCGTCATTATCGTGGGTGATACGCTCATGCAGGGGACGCTGACCACAGACGCCAACGGACGCGCCACCCTGGCGATCAAGGTCCCCCCCGAGTATTCGCAGACCACCGGCTTCTCGGTATTCTTCAAAACCGACCTGCAGTGCATCGAAAAGGCCTTCTTCCTCGGTGTCGAGGAGCAGACAGG
>CAJXSA010000116.1 GCA_913060595.1 uncultured Ignavibacteria bacterium | reverse complement strand
GTTGGCAAGCTTCACCTTTTCCTTCCCGCCCGCGAACATCGCGTAGCTCCCGTAGGAAGCGGCGAGGTAGGCGCGGGCGTCCGCATCCCGCGGATCCGCTTTCACTGCTGCTTCACTGTACTCGACCGACTTCCGGTACAGCCGCTCTTTCTTCTCCTCGTTGCGCGTGCCGTCCCCGTCATTGATCATATGCCGCGCCATGCGCCAGAGAACATCGGCATCTTTCCCGTCGCTTCTCATCAGCTCGTCCATGATACGCCGCGAGTCAGCGAATTTGCCCTGCGTGAACAGGATGTCACTCTGCCCGAGCCGTTCCTGCAGGGAGGCGGTGGATGCGCTGCCCCCGCCGCTGCCCTGGGCGAAAACCAGGACCGGGGAGAGAAGGAGAAGGGCGATGACGATGCCTTTCATAAGTATCCCGAGAAGTGAAACAGGGTGAAGCACTGGTGTCAACGGATGCGCGATCGCAATACGGCGCGAAGCGCATGTTGTTTCAACGCATAACATACGCCCCGCCGTTCCATGATGCGCCCCATAAAATAGGCACCATGCAGAATTGGATTTCATGCGAATTTTGTGAGATTTTTCCAGAGACGCCGCATCGCAACATACAAGCGCGTCAAGCGTACATGCAAAGGGAAACACAGCACAACAGGTCCGCATGAAAGCCATCTCCACCGTCGCCTTCCTCCTTCTCATCTCCGTCCCCATTTTTGCACAGCAGCGCATCACCGGCACCGTCTTCGACGCCGGCAGCGGTGAACCGCTGCAGTTCGCCAACGTCTGGGTAGAGGACAGCCACACCGGCACGACGACAGATCGCAACGGCCGTTTCACCCTGCAGCTCCGCCCGGGGAGCCACCGCATCGTTGCGAGCTATATCGGCTACACCAGCCGCACGCAGACGGTGCAGCTGCCCTCGGCGGAGGAACTCACCTTCCGCCTCCCGCAGGTCAGCATAGAAATGCCCACGGTCGAGTTCAGTCCCGACGACAATCCCGCGCTGCGCATCATCCGCCGCGCGATCGCGGCAAAGGAAGCGCGCACCGAGCGCCTGCAGAACTACAGCCTCACCTCGCACAGCAAACTGCGGGTGTACGTGCGCGGAGCCCTGGAATCGATGATGTCCAGCAGCGGCAGCAGTGTCAGCATCACCGCGACGGTGGGAAGCGATGACGACAGCACGGCCGCGACGGAGATTGACAGCACCGGCAGGCCGCTGCCGATTCTGCTGGAATCGCAGACCGAAGCCTGGTGGGCGAAGCCCGACCGATACAAGGAAATCGTCAAAGCGCGCAAGCAGAGCGCGATGATACCCTCGCAGGCAAATCTCATGATCAGCGCGTTTTTCATCGTCGATTTCTCCCGTGACGAATTCCAGCTCAGTGAAGGCGTGCCCGTGCCCGGTCCCATTTCCGAACGCGGACTGGACACGTACTACTACCGCCTCCTCGGTGAAACCACGCTCGACGACAGCAAGCTGCACATGATAGAGTTTTACCCGCTGTCGGAAAGCGATCCGGGCTTCAAGGGAAAAATCTTCATCGCCGACAGCAGTTACTCCCTTTCCATGGTGGACCTGGAGGTGAACGAGGCTGCCATGCCCGATTTCTTTGACACGATCGCATTCAAACAGCATTTTCGTCGTTTCGAGGACGATTTCTGGATGCCCGTCGACGTCGTCGTCGATGCGGGAATCGATATCAGCATCGTGGACGTGCAGATCGAAATCGAAGGGCTCTCGGTACTGCAGGACTATCACATCAACGAACAGATCAACGAGGATTTCTTCGACCGCACGCGCATCAAGGTGCTGCCCGAGGCCGACGAACGCGATTCCGCCTACTGGGTCGCGAATCAGAAGATTCCCAACACGGACGAAGAGAAACGCGCATACCTGAAAGCCGACACCGTGAAACTGCAGATGGATTCCGCCAGTTACCGTGTCGGCATGACGGACTTCATCACCGGGGGAACGACAGGGTCGGACGATGCACAGTTCACTTTCCCGGGTCTGCTTTCCCTCTACCGCTACAATCGCGTCGAGGGGCATGCGCTGGACGGCGACTTGCGGCTTTCCATGCCGCATTTCCCGCTGCGCGTGCTCAACGCCGGCGGAGGCTACGGCTTCGATGACGAGCGTTTCAAGTATCGCATCTCCGCCTGGGCCACATTCTTTTCCTCCCCTGCATTGTGGCTGGGCGTCGAGCGGCATTACGAACGGGATTTCATCGATTCGCGGTATGACCCGGCAGGCGAACTGTTCGTGACACTCTTCAACCTGATCGATCGCTACGATTACCGCGATTATTTCTACCGTGACGGGTGGAGCGCCACGCTGTCCTACGACCCCCTGATGCTGTTCCCGACGAGCCTCCGTTTCGCGGATGACCGCTACTACAATGCGCACACCGTCGGCGACTGGAGCATTTTCAATACCGACAGGGAGTACCGCTCCAATCCCCCCGTCAACGAAGGCCGCATCCGCAGCGTCACCGGGACGCTGCAATTCGACGACCGGGACTTCATCGACAACGCCGGGGAGATTTCACGCTTCGGATCACGCAACCACACACCCACGCTGCTTGCCGGATGGCATGACGTCGACATCGAGGGGACGCAGTGGAACATACTATCACTCGGCGCCCGGCTCGACGGACGTTTCAACCTCGGTCTGACGGGAGAAACCTCCTACCGCCTGGCGGGCGATTACACCGGCGACGCGCTTCCTGCGCAGATGCTGTACAATCTGCAGGGTTCGATGAACTGGCTGACCTGGCCCAATCGCTTCCGCACCCTCGGCTTCCGTGAGTTCGGCGGCGACCGCAGGGTCACCGCATATTTCTCGCACAACTTCCGCGACTGGCTGTTCCGTGCCTCCCACATTCCCCTGCTCAAGGACAGCGGCTGGTCGCTGCGCCTCTTCGCCTCCGGCGGCTGGACGCAGATGTCCCCCGAAACCCGCGTCCTGCAGACCGTCGACGTGCGCGAAACCGGCCCCGTCTTCTGGGAAGCCGGCTTCAGCGTCGAAAACATACTCTCCATCTTCCGCCTCGAGCTCGCCTGGCGCCTCAACCACTTCCGGGACGGCGAAAACTTCTACATCGGCCTGGGAATCTGATTACGCGGAGGGTAAGGATTGCTCAGATGCCTTACCACAGATTCCACGGATTACACGGATAAAAAATAAGGCGGCCAAAGACCGCCTTTTTTATTCACATCTCTGTGTAATCTGTGGAATCCGTGGTAAAGCCTCTGAGTAATCCCTACCCTTTGCGTAATCCGGTGTACGCACCGCGCCAGAAATTGCGGCGGACACGGATGAGGCCCTTGATGTCGTCGATGGCGGTGCTGACGATTTTCACGCGGGTGTCGAGATCCTCGATCCATTTGACCGGGACGTCGAAGATGCGGTAGCCGGACTTCTCGCCGATGATGAGCAGTTCGGAATCGAAAAACCAGACGTTGTCCTTAATATGTGGGAGAAGCACATCCACGACTTCGCGCGTGACAGCCTTGAAACCGCACTGGGCATCGGAGAAACGGGTGAAGAACATGGCCTTCACCATGAGATTGTAGCTGCGGGAAATGAACTCTCGCTTGAAGCTGCGCTCCGTGTTCGCTCCCTTCATCAGACGCGAGCCCGTGCCGATGTCATATCCTTCGTGCGCGAGAGCATGCACCATGGGGGGAAAGCTATCGAGGTTGGTGGAGAGATCCACATCCATGTAGCTGACGATGTCCGCGTCCGCTTCCATCCATGACTTTTTCAGTGCCCTGCCGCGTCCCTTCTGCTCCAGGCGATGATAGCGCACGCGGGCATACTCCTCGGTGAGCTTCCCGGACACCTCCGGCGTCGCGTCGATGGACGCATTGTCCGCGATCTCGATTTCCCAGTCATAGTCGGCCAGGTTCGCTTCGAGAAACGCATGCAGTGCCGGAATGCTCACCGGAAGCGCGTTTTCTTCGTTGTACACAGGAATGGTGACGAGAAGCTTCATTGCATTGCGCGGATGTGCGACAGGATGGTATTCAAAAGTAGTACGAGGACGCTGCATTTCCAAGGTGGGAAGCGTCGGGAAAGGGTCTCATGACAGCATCATGACATATCGCAGAAATTCGTTTCCTACCTTGTTGACAACAACGGAGACATGCCATGCGACGTATCATCATGCTCATGCTGTTTCTGCCTGTCATGCTGCATGCCCAGGAAGAAGACGCAGCCTTCGACCACCTCCCCTTCGCGATGTACGACACGGACACCGGATTCGGTGCGGGCTACAAGGGCGTGCTGCGCAACGCACTCGGATCACGGGAATCCTTCGACCTTACCCTCTTTCTCAGCACCAAGGGAGAACGCTGGGTGCGCATCGGGGCATCCTGGCCTGACGCGGAACTGCGGCAGGGCAGCGCCTACCCGCTTGCCGTCGACGTCGTTATGGACTATGACAAGATGATCACCAACAGTTTCTTCGGCGTCGGTCCCGACGCGCGCTTCGACAACAGGGAGCATTACACCTTCGAGCCCCTGGAACTGACGCTTGCCGCAAGCCGCGGCTTCACTCCCCATGTGATCGGACAGCTGTTGCTGCGTTTCAAGCGCATCTGGTCGTACGGCTTCGAAGACGGCAGCCGGCTGCGAATGCTGGAAACGAACGCCGGCAGCGTGGACATCACATCGGCCACACTGCAGCTGCGCTACGACACGCGAAACAGCGTGCTCAATCCATCACAGGGCGTCGTGCTGCAGGGAGAGGTCGAACAGGCCTTTGCACTTACTGCGATCGGTCGCGACTGGACGCGCACCGCAGCATGGACACAGTACTATCACGGATTCGGGGCGTTGATCGGTGCGCTCCGCCTGGGACTGCAGGCAATGCACGGAGACGATATTCCCGTACAGCACATGCTGCCGATCGGCGGAAACAGCACCGTGCGTGGCATACCCAAAGACCGTTTCCTGGATCGCAGCAGCGTGGTGATCAACTCCGAGCTTCGATTTCCGATTTACTGGCGTCTCGGCGGCATCGTCGCGCTCGATGCGGGCAGTGTCGCGCCGGATATTGCCGATCTCCCCACGGGACGTTGGATACTCACCCCCGTCGCAGGACTCCGGCTCATCTTCGACACCTTCGTCACCCGCGCCGACCTCGGCTGGAGCGAAGACGCCATCGGGTTCTATCTCAACTTCGGCCAAATCTTCTAAAGGCAACCACAAAGAACACAAAGGAAGCACAGAGTTCACAGAGACAATGGCAGAAATCCTTTGTGCACTCTGTGCCGGACTCTGTGTACGCTGTGGTTGCCTTTATCTCCGCGGAATCAGCGGTCGAGTTTTTCCTCGACGCTGCGGATTTTGTCGTCCATGGTCTGCGGGCGGTCTGTGCGCGTGCCGAATTTCATGTTGGAGGAAACGCGGGGGGCGCCCATTTCGTGAATAACCTCATGACAGCGTTTGACGGCAGCGAACACATCGTCCCATTCACCTTCGATATTGGTGCCGTACGCGTGCAGATGCGTATGCAGTCCGGCTTCCTTGAGAATTTTCTCGCAGGCCGCGACGTAGGGGGAAACGGAAATGCCCACTCCGAGGGGGACGATGGTGAGGTCGGCGATCACATGCATTGGGATTACCCGGATTGTGGAGGATTACTCAGATGCTTTACCACAGATTACGCAGATTACGCAGAGAATAACAACTATGTGTTGATCATTCGTTTCAGACCGTTGCGCAGGTTGGCTTCGTTGAAGTTGAACAGAAGGCCGTGAGTGCGGCCACTGAGGCGCAGGTAGGTGAGCAGCTGCGCTTCGTGGACTTTGCAGATTTTCTCGACGGCCTTGAGTTCGACGATAACGCGGTCCTCGACTAGCAGGTCGACTCTGTACCCAACCTTCATCTCAATATCGTGAAAGCGTACGGGAAGCGGCAATTCACTCACACAGTCAAGCCCTTCCTGCCGCAACTGATATTCCAGGCACGTCCGGTACGCACTTTCAAGCAGTCCCGGACCCAGTTCGCTATGCACCGTATAGGCGCAGCCAATGATTTTGAATGTCAGATCGTTCATCTGCATGACAATTCTCCCTAAGTAAATAATTGAAAAAGAACCGTTCCCCTGACCTTATCTCTGTGTAATCCGCGTAATCCGTGGTAAAGCCTCTGCGTAATCCGTCTAATCCCGCGTAATCACTTCCTCCAGGCGCTCAAAGTAGCGACGGATCAGCACTTCGTAGTCGCGCGAATAGCCCTCGCTGACCGCTTTCTGCAGATCGGAACGAATCGCCTGCGCGGGATCGGTGAGTTCGTCAGAGAGCTGTCCGGGCGTGCGGCGTGCGACGTCTTCCCCCGTGCGCGATCTGCGGCGTTCTTCCCAGTCGCGCTCGCGCATCGAACGGGAGGCGTCGAGCAGGCGGGAAAGAATCGGCTCCTGCTTCTGCAGCGTGTTGGGATTGACGTTGTTCTGCTGCATGTCGCGGACGACCTCCTGCATCTCCTCGGCGATGCGCTCGAGATCGCCGGTGATGCGCTTCCCTTCTTCACTGCGCTTTGCTTCCTCGTTGAGCTGCTGCAGGGATTTCTGCATGGCCGCCTGCTGCTGCATGAGACGCTGCAGTCTCTGGCGTTCCTGCATGGAGCTGCCGCTCGAGGGATTCGGCATGCTGCCGTTGATGTCCATCTGCTGCTGGGCCATCTGACGCAGCTGCTGCATGAGCGAACCTCCCATGGAACTGCCGCCCTGCGAGGAGGACTGCATGGCCTTGGCCAGCTGCTTGGCAGCTTCATTCAGTTCGGCCATCGCGCCGCCCTGCTGCTGTCCGCCGGAGCGCTGATCGCGGTTCTGCATGCTCTTCATGGACTCCTGCATTTTCTTCATTGCCTGTCCGAGATGCTTTGCCATCTGCTGATTGACGGCGAAGGTCTTTTTCGCCAGTTCCATCAGCTCGTTGCCGGTCTGGTTGAGCTGCTCCATCAGCTCCATCTGCTCACGCGTGGCCTCACGGAACTGCGGGGAATTGACCGGCATCTGCTGCACGCGGTTTTTCAGGTCCTCCTGCTTCTTGGACATCTCCAGCACTTCCTTCAGCGCTTTCTGGAAACCGCGCTGCACCATCTGCTGCATGTTCTGGTTCAGCTTCTTTTTCACCTTCTGCATTTTCTTCTGGAACTTGCGCATCTGCTCGGCCATTTTCTTCTGCTGCTGCGATGCGCCCTTGCAGTTGCCTCCCTGGCACTGGCTGGCCGAATTGTTCATCGACTGCTGCATCTGCGCCAGGTTCATTTCCGACTGCGCCTCGCGCATTTCGTCGAGCGGCATTTCCTGCGGAAATTCCTCCATCTTCTTTTGCAGTTCCTTCATCTCGCGGTCCATGGCTGCCATCTGCTCCTTCATCTGCCGCTGTTCGTCGGCAAGACGGTCAAGCTGGTCCTGGTCAGACGGATTCGCGTTCTCGGTGCGTTCGGCGAGGTCTTCCTGCTGTTTCGCCATCTCGTCAGCTCTCTTGGTGAGCTCGTCCACTTTCTGCTCGATCTGAATGCGCTTGAGCAGATCGATGGTGCGTTCGATGCTTTTTCGGAAATTCTCCTCATTGAAGCTGAAGTTCTCCATCGCCTCCTTCATCTGTTCGGGCGACATCTGCTTCATCATTTCCTGCATCCGTTCATGTGCCTCGCGCAGCTCCGGGGCGTCCACTTCCTTCATGAGCTGCTCGAGTTCCTGGTACTTCTGCAGCGTTTCCTCGGAGATCATGTTCTGCTTCTGCATGTCTTCCTTGAGATCACTCAGCTGCTCGTTGACCTCCTTGACATCCTTCATCATCTCTTCCTGGCGCTTCATCAGCTCTTCGAGCTTCTTCTGCTGCTGCCAGTCAAGTTTTTCCGCGTTCTGCTGCTTCATCTCCTGGCGCAGGGCATCGAGTTCGCGCTGCACGTCCTCGGCAGCCTTGAGCGTTTCCTCCAGGTTCTCGACGGCCTCTTCCTGCTCGGCGTCCGCGCGGGCGAACACTTCCTCGAGGGAGGGAAGGCGCAGGGCGTAAACCTGGCTGCGTCCGACCTTGGGACCGGTGACGTTGTCGTTGTCGTAGATCTCCACGTAGTAGCTGACCACGTCCTCGGGCACGAGGCTGAGCGATGTGAGGTTCCATATCCACGGCACCTCCATCTCGCGATCACGCGCGGTCGGGAGAGGAATTTCTATCGTGCTGTACTCCTCATGCGGCTTTTCATAGCGGGATGCGGCGAGGCGGTATTTCAACACGAGCCTGGAGAAACCGTAGTCGTCGGTGATGCGCATGAGCAGCGGCAGACGCATGCTCTCGTCGAGATTGCTGTTGCGGCCCGGTTCGATAATGTCCACCGTGGGACCGAGATCAGGGAGCACGGAGAGACTGTACTCGATGGGATTGGCATTGGCGATGCCGCCTGCATCCGTCAGCGCCACGTGATAGGACGCATCAGTCCGCAGGACGAAGGAAGCCTGCGCACGCAGCGCGTCCACTTCCATCGGGACTTCGGTGCTGTCGCTGAAGACCAGGACAGCGCTGCGAACCTCTTTGCTCACCGTGACGTCGAGCGTGACACGCGTGCCGGCGAGCGCCGCGACGTCGCCCACGTTGTCGTCGAGATAGCGCGGGGAGAGTCCCGCGTACGACGGGAAGGTCAGGCGGGCACGCAGGGCGCGTACGAAGGGACGATCCACCACGTCAATGCGGTACTGCCGGCTGCGGTAGCCCGCGGCTTCGGCATAGTAGATCAGCGAGCGGCGCAGACCGCCGAGCTCGTGCGTCCACTGTCCGCTGCTGTCGCGTACCGTGGCCACGGCGTCGAATTCCTCCTGCGCGTCTTCGCGGAGGTAGAACGTGATGTCCGGCTGCTCGGAAGCCGTGGTCGTTGCGCGCAGCTGCAGCGTCTCGCCTTTGACGGCCTCGACGTCTCCGGGCTCTACGATGAACTCGAAGGGGGCGGGCGGTGCGAAATCCGTGCGAAACTGCATGACGCGCCAGAACGCCCCGCCCATGGTCGTCGGCAGCATCGCGAACGCCGCGACGGCGACGGCAATGGTGATCAGGAAGGTGCGGCCCGCCACACGCGCGGGACGCGTATCGACGACAGGACGGAGATCGAGTCGTTCGAACGCGTCGGCGACGTCGCGAAAACCGGCGTCCACCAGCGCGGGAGACCATGCCACATGCTTCTCCTTGCGCATTTCACGAAAGACCTGCATGGCGTTGAGCAGACGGTCCTTGATTTGCGGAAAATGCGCGCCGACTTCGAGCGCAACGGTGTCCTCGGATTTCCGACGTGCGGCGGAGATGCGCGGCGCCAGGGCGGGAAGCAGAAAAATGCCGGCAGCGGTCAGCGCACCGGCGGCGGCGAGGGAGAACAGCACCGTACGTCCCGCGATGTCGAAGTACATCACGGCCTCGAGGGCAACGGCGACGAGCAGTATGCCCAGCGTCACGGCCGCGGTCAGGAACAGCGCCCGGCGCAGTGCGGCGGACTCCTCGCGCGCGCGCACTCCGCGCAGCGCGTTCATGATCGCATTGTAATTCTCCAGCTTGCCTGTGTCCTGCATCTCCTGTCCTTTCATTGCGTCAGCGCCCATACGATGATGTTCAGTCCCATCTGCAGGGATTTGAGGCGCACGTCTTCCGGGTTCTTGTGCACATCGGGATCAGCCCAGCCGTCGGCCAGGTTGGATTCATAGGAATAGAAAAGCACCAGGCGTCCCTCGTGAAACATGCCGAAGCCCTGCGGCGCTTTTTTGTCATGCTCGTGTATCTTGGGCAGTCCGTTCGGAAAATTGAAATGCACGCTGTATATGCCGTGGTCGAACGGCAGTTCCACCAGCTCCTTGTCCGGGAAGACCTTCTTGATTTCCCGCCGGAAAGCCTTGTCGAAGCCGTAATCATCGTCCACGTAGAGAAAACCGCCGTTTTCGAGATAGGCGCGAAGGTTCTGCGCCTCACGGTCGGAGAGACGGATGCTGCCGTGTCCGGTCATGAAGACGAAAGGGTAGGAAAACAGCTTCTCGCTGCCCGCTTCCACGAACACCTCCGTGCGCACATCCACGTCGATGTCCGTATTCTTGCTGAGGAAGCGCAGCATGTTCAGTTCACTGGAGGGATCGTTGTACCAGTCGCCCCCGCCTTCGTATTTCAGGCGTGCGATGACGAAGCGGCTTCCCTGCGTGTTGACCGACTGCGCGAGGACATCGCCCGCAGTCGCGGCGAGCAGGGTGCAGAGAAGGAGGCCAAGCACGGCTGTGCGCACTCTATTCGGGGAAAACACGTTGACATGCGTAATCATAGAAGCGAAAGTTACCATGCGCCCGTCTTCAGCGCAAGGTGATTATTCATGGGCAGGCGCATGCTCCGCAACGATTTGCAATCCCCTGTGGCAGAAACTTCGAGTGTCGCATGATGCCCGTCACGGTAGCGGACCGATCAAACACGCATTACAGATTCGAGTTCACAAGCCCCTGCACGACAGGGCGTGTTGCATGTTCAATTTCGTGTAGTTACATTCTGATATCGCTCCACAAGCGCCCGGTGGCTCATGAAGGATTTTTCCATCAAGAAGCTCTACTACTCGATCAGCGAGGTGAGCAAGATCACGAACCTGGAGCAGTACG
>CAJXSA010000115.1 GCA_913060595.1 uncultured Ignavibacteria bacterium | reverse complement strand
CTTTCGAGCAGCGGCTCGGCAGTCTGATTTTCGTTCTCGCGAATCCCGGATGGGGCGCTTTGGTCGGGGATCCGCGTTTCGATGATCTTCTCGCACGCATGGGACTCCCCCCGATGTCCGACGAAGAGAAAAAGCTGATTGTTCCCTACAGGGCGGACTGAGGCACCCCGGCTCCTGCGTCAGCCGCGCGTGCCGGCTGACATTCCTCAGAAAAAGATTATTTCGATTTCCACACTGCGCTCCCGTCCCGCATCGTCCATGCAGCTGATTCGATGCCGCTTCCCGGTGGGACGGAAAAACATTCTCCCTCCCGCAGCCACGTCGCCAAGCAATTCACCGTCCGCATACCAGAACTGTCGGCGCACACCCGGCAGTGATGCCGCCTGCAAAAGGATTTCCTGCTCGGCCCCTTTCTCAAGGTAATACGTATAGTCACTCGTCGGGGAGAGGATATCCGGTCCCTCCCCTTCCATTCGTGCCGTGCATTGCGGATTGTGCGGCGGCGGACGTTCGATGCCGATGTTGTTTTCCTCATACCACACAGCGAGACGGGGATCGACGACCATGTACCACGCCTGCTCGGCCCCGCTGTCGGGAAGGCAGTCCATACAGTAGTGCATGCTGCGGCCCGCGTCGACACGAAAGGGACGAAGCAGTTCGCATCGACGCTTCGTCGAGACGTCACGTATCGCCCAGTCATCCGTCAGCTCACCGCACTGTGGAGACGGAAGCAGGCCGCTGTGCGCACAGACCCTGCGGCGCTCGAGCACGTCGGGACGCGGTATGCCGAGGTCACCCCCGTCCCTGTCAATCGCGTTGAAAAGATCAACGAGCAGTGGCACGGCCATGACGGTGCCGGAAAGCCGGGGGGCGCCTTCTCCGCTGAAATTGCCCATCCACACCCCGACGGTATAACGCCCGTTCCACCCGATGGCCCATGCATCGCGCTTCCCATAACTGGTCCCGGTTTTAAATGCGATATGCGGCAGGCGTGAAACATCGAGGACCTCGCGGGGAAAATCCGGTCGTTCATGGCCGACGAGAATGTCACTGAGCAGATACGCGGCGGCGGGCGACAGCATCTGCTGTCCCTTCCCCATTTCCTGATCGCGCATGTACCGGAGCGATGACAGGCGGCCTTCGCGGGCAAACACCGAATACGCGCGCGTGAGTTCTTCGAGTGTCGCTCCGCAGCCGCCGAGGATCAGGGAGAGACCCAGCTGTTCCTCGCTGCGGCCGATTTCTGCGAATCCGAGCTGTCGAAGCCACGTGATGAAGCTTCCCGTACCCTGCCGGGCCAGTTCACGCACGGCCGGTATATTCCGTGACTGCAGGAGGGCAGCCCGTACGGTCACTTCCCCCTGGTAGGCACCATCGAAGTTCTCGGGCGCATATCCGTTGAAATCACTCGGGACATCCAGCAGGCGCATCTGCGGTGTCAGGCTGCCCTCATCGAAGGCGCGCGCGAAGAGAAAGGGCTTGAGCGTCGATCCCGGGGATCGCACCGCGGTCACACCGTTCACCTGTCCTTCGTTCACGGCGTCGGTGAAATCCGCGGAGCCGACCCAGGCCGACACATCCATGCTGTCGTTGCGTATTACCAGCACCGCCCCGTTCCCGACCCCCTCCGCCATGACACGCTGCACGTGATGGAAAAGCAAACGTTCGGCAGCGTCCTGTATGCGCGCATCGATCGTCGAGGAAAGTATGTCGCCCTTCTGACGCTGGCGCAGGAGCAGGGAATAGTGCGGAGCCTGCTGCGGCGGAGCGCTGCGTGCCACGTGAAGCTCTTCTGCCAGTGCTTCTTCTATCACGGTGGCGGGAAAGCGTCCATCACGTCGAAAACGGCGCAGCCATCGGCGTGTCGCGTTCTGCAGCGGCACGGCGCGACGGTCGAGACGCAGTCTGTTGGGATCATTTGGCAGCACCGCGAGCGCGACGGCCTGCGCGAGGCTGAGCTTGTCCGGCGGTCGATCGAAATATATCCACGATGCGGACGTCACCCCCTCGATGTTTCCGCCCATGGGCAGCAGACTGATATAGAGCTCGAGTATCTCGCGCTTGCTGTATCGCCGCTCGATCTGCAGCGAGCGCAGCGCTTCGCGGATCTTCACGGCGTATGTGCGCGGTCCCGGTTCGAGCAGCCGCGCCACCTGCATGGTGATGGTGGAGGCGCCCGACACTCTCCGCCCTTCCGTGAGGTTCGCGAACAGCGCGCGCGCGACGGCGTAGATGTTCACGCCGGGATGCAGCAGGAAATACCGGTCTTCCTTTGCAAGGATGGCGCGAATCAGATCAGGGGAAACATGCGTGATGCGTGTCCGCAGGCGCCACTTGTGATCGCTGCTGAGAGAAGCGCTGAGCAGCGTCCCGTCGCGGTCCAGGACCTGTGTCGAGAACGGCGGCGGTTCCGGCGGAGGGAACGCGACATCAAGCAGGGCGATCAGCGCCGCCCCTGCCACGAGTGCGATGAGCATACGCAGCGCACCCTGTTCCATGCCGGTGCGCGTTCCCGGAATCCGCACCGTCAGGGCTGTCTCATCGGTGCGGCGAGAACACGATCCGCACCATGGTAGGAATGAATGCCCGGATCGTACATCGCCTCCGCTCCGATGGGCGGCAGCGCAAATCCTCCGGCATTGACCACGCGCAGCATGTAAAGATACTCGCGCGTCTTCTGTCCGTCGAGCGAGGTAAAGAGAATGATGCGATCATCCCTGATGTCGACGTACTCGACATTAAGCGGATTCGGCACCGACCATCCCAGCGAGGTCGATGCGCGAAGACGCGCGTTTTCGACTTCGCAGCCGGCTGGCAGCATGTCGGTCACCGCCACATTTTCCACCGACCTGCCCTCGCCGCTCAGCGCGATCCGGCACACGAGAAGCTGACCCTGCCGGAATTTTGCGGGATCCACCGGCTGCCGGGTCCGGTAATCGAAATAGCTGCGACGGACACGCATGCCGGCATCCTTTTCCTCTATGCGTCCGTGCTTCTTGACGCCCTCTGCGCTCCAAAAGTAGTAGACCTCGCCGCTTCCCTTCGCTTTCAGGGTCACACGACCGGCACCGATATCCTTTTCATCAAGCCGAATACTGCTGCCGCTGTAGGTCGCACGCTTTTTCCCGTCCACGTACACACCCACATTCATGTCTGACGACGCGCTTCGCCGAGCCGCCTTCCCGAGAGCAAGCATCACGAAAGCGGTTTCCTGCGTGGAATACATGTTTTTGGCCCGGTTCGCGATCCAACGAAGGATATCCGGAATCTGCCGGTTCCCGGGATCGACCTCAAGCAGCACGTTGAGCATGATGGCATTGGCGCGGAGCTCGGAATCGAAGCTCCCGCCTGTCTGACGTGCAGGGAGTTCGGCCCTGAACATGTCTGGAAGGGTTTTGTGATACGAACTCCACTTCCCCGCCAGACCGTAGGCACCCGCAAGCAGATACCTGGTGTCGCGGGTCAGCAGATGCGGCCTTCCGAGATAGTAGTTCATGCTGGAAAGATCCGCCTTGCCGGCTGCCGCGAGAACGTACAGGGAATCGAGTATCTCCTTGCGAGCTTTGAGTTCCACCGTGCGTCCCGTGCCGCGGTAATGCACGTAGTCGTAGGTCTCGCGCTTGCGGGCTTCTTTGCCGATGAACCGCAGCAATCTGCGCAGCGTTTTTTCATTCACGCGGTATTTGGCGTGCTTCGCCTCGAGCAGGAAATGCGCCGCGTAGACGCTTCCCCACCAGCTGCGCTGCTGCCCGCCCGGCCAGTACGCGAGCGAACCGTCATAGAGCTGCATGCTCTGCACCTTGCGTATCGCCTGGTTGACGTAGTACGCGGGATTGTGCCGCCTGTACTGCTCCGGTGCCGCCAGCTTGAGCACATCCTCGAGATACAGCTGCGGGAAGGCGCGGGACACCGTCTGCTCGACACAGCCATGGGGATAGCCCACAAGCTGGCGCAGCTGCTTGCTGAAGCGGATCGCCGGGAATGGACTGACGGTCAGCTGCACGCTGCGTGTTCCGCGGAGATACCCGTCCGCGGCAGGCAGCTTCTTTTCGCTGCCGTTTTTGAGCGTGCCGCTCTGCGATTCGACTGCGAAGGGCACACGGGGCCGGACGGAGAGGGTTACCTCTTCCTTCGCGCTGCCCACTCCGCTCGCGGTGAGAGAGAGCGAGGCTTCACCCGGCGTGTCGGACGCGCGCACACGGAACTGCAGCTGCGCGGTCCCTTCCGCCGGCACGCGCACGCTGCGGCTCGCCGCCGACGCGAGCGCGAGCTGTCCCCCGGTGCGAAGTCGGACGGTGACCTTGCCGCTTTTCTTCGTGGTGTTGATCACGGTCACCGGCATCAGGAGCGAGTCGCCAGTGCTGAGCAGACGAGGGATCTGCGCCTCGAGAATGATGTCGTCGGCAACCTTCATTTTCCGTTCCGCCGCACCGAAGCGCGCCCCGGTGTATGCGACCGCCATGAGACGCGCTTCCCCGTTGAACTGCGGCAGCTTCAGACGGATGCGAACAATGCCGTTCGCGTCCGACCGCTGTATGCCGCTCCAGTGTGAGAAGAGACGGAAACGCCGCGTCGTAATCGGGTTGGTGCGCTTGCGCGCCGCTTCTTCGAGCATGTCGTCTCCGCCTCCCGTCGATGAGCGCGGTGCGGCGATCTCAGGGAGAAGGAACTGATAGAGATCGTGTGCGCTGACCTGCAGGGCACGACGGGCGTACATGACATCGTACGGATCCGGCGTTTCATAGTCCGTGATCTGCAGTATCCCTTCGTCGACCGCGGCCAGCGTGACATACACGTTCCGCTGCGGTGCCGTCTTGACAGTGATGGTCTGCGTGCTGCCGGGCTTCACCTTTTCTGCCGCCTCGATGCGCACCGGGAGACGATTTTCCTTTTTCTCGACGGACATGCTGGCGAAGCCGTGTCCCACCAGGAAGGGGGTGTCGCGATCGCCGCTGTGGGGACGGAACAGCGTCGCGGTGACGAAGACGTTGGGGAGATACTCGCTGCCTACGGGGAGTCTCATTTCCACGGAACGCTTTTCCACATCGAGGTACTGGTGGTGGAATACGCCGTTCCGTTCGACGGTGACCAGCAGTCGTCCCGCGAACGGACACATGAACAGCACCTTTGCCGTTTCGCCGGGACGGTACTGCTCCTTGTCGAACACGATGTCAATGCGTCCTTCCCTGTCGACTTCGAACGACGACGCTGTCGACGTCGCCCATCCGTATGCATAGAAGGATGTTTTCTGGTAATCACTGCTGCCGGCGCGGGCCACGCGCAGTTCGTACTTCCCGGAGCGTGCGACGGTTACGCGGCACGGTGTCTCCCCCTTGAGCGTAAGGCGCTTCTCCCAGACCGGGACTTCCTTTTCCTCGGAGGCATAGTAGTATCGGTTGCCGTTGTCTTTCTTCAGCACCGTCTGCCATTCGAGACGCACCAGGCGGACGTCCGCCGCCACATTGTTCATCGCGCGATCCCTGCGGTTCACTGCGACAATGCGAAAATCGAGCGGATTGTTGACACCGAAGTACGTCCCCGGCGACTGAATGCCTATGTACGCGTCGTTCGCGTGCACGGTGAACGGCTGCATGCGATTGACTGTTCTGCCCGTGAGATCGAATACGCTCACGTACATCGCACCCTCGAGCATGCCACCGGCGCGGATGTCCGCGGGAATCGTGTAGGAGAGCTGCGCACTGCCCGCGGCGTCCAGCGTACCATCCATGCTGACGTTTTCCACGCGGGTATTGCGCACGGAACTCTGTGAGAAGTCGTAGGACGGGAAGCGCTCGCTGCGATACGGCCGGTGCTTCAGCTGCACATCGGCTTCGTAGCGCAGGTTCGACGCCTCCGCACCAAAGAGATATTCCGCGTCCACGCGCACCTGCACATTCTCGCCGGGAGCATAGGTTTGTTCGTCGCTCTGGAGGCGCACGCGAATCTTGTCCGGCGCGAACTCCTCGACGCGCAGTGTCGAACTGCCGATCAGCTTGTCACCGCCCGTGTAGAGCTCGAGGCGATACAGGCCGGTGAGCGCGTAATCCGGGATGACGATTTCCTGTTCGAAGGAGCCCTCGCGATTGAGCACGAGCTTGTACTCCCGGAAACTGCGTCCACGAGGAGAGAGCACCTTCAATATCACGGGAATATCCGTTAGCACCTGCAATGCCTCTGATCGGACAATGGCGGAAACATGAGCCGTCTCACCGGGACGGTACAGGTCACGCTCCGCGTACATGAATGTGATCATGTCCTTCGCGGGCTGCGTGAGACCACCCACGTCGAAGCGTGATGTTTCCACGCGCGTGTCCTCGAGGTCCAGGAAGTTAAAATCCTCTCCCCGTACTGCGGTGACCATTCGCGGCGTGAAGCCGTCTGCACGCGCACGAACATCATTGAAAACAGCGACGCCGGAAATATCGGTTTTGCCTTCCAGCAGTGTCTGGTTGTTGTCGGAGAGCACGGTGACATCCACACCTTCGACGGGCATGCCGCTGCGGATGGAGTTGACGAAGACCGTCACCTGGTCCTCTCCCATGCGCGCGATGAGCGCGAGATCGCTGAGTGCGATGATTTTCGAATCCTGTATCCACCTGCTTTCACTGCTGCTCACGCGGAGCACATACACGCCGCGGTGCCGGGATTCAAGGACGCGGTTCAGGTTGACGACATGCCTGCCGAGCCAGTTGCGTCCGGCGTCGAGTTCCACGGTCTCCCTGTACAGCTCCCTGCCGAAATTACCGACGTAATAACTGGGGTTGTACCCGTAGTCGTAGTCGTACCAGCGATGCTGGTTGAGAAAATGCAGGACGTTGTTGGCGAACACCTCCTGCACCTCGATCTCGATCTCATCGATGTTCACCGCGCGCACTTCGACATTCTCCTCTCCGCCGCGCATCAGATACCTTCCGCGCCGATCCGAGAAATGAATGGCAGGCTGCACGTCCACGAATGAAACCTGCTGCCGGAACTCCTGTTCGAGCACGCCGCCAAACAGTCCGGGCAGTCCTTTCTCGATGATCAGATCCACGGTCTGGGCGCTCTCGAACGCGCCCTCGATGCGGAACATGTTGTCACTGACAAAGAACGTGAGCGTCTGCGACGGTTCGACACGGACATGCGCGCGCAGCGCCTCCTCGTCGACCATCTGTGTGGTCGCAACCTCTATCCAGCCCGTGCTTCCGTCATATCCGGAGGCGACGCCGGTGACTGCAAGCTCCGTGATCGGGGGCAGCACGGTTTCAAATTCCCTGTCCTCCTGCAGGGGATTTTTCCCGAGGACAGACTGCAGTCCCTCGCGCACGATGACGGTGATGTGCTGTGGCTGGTCCTGCTGCTGCACTTCACCGATGGACAGCGCGATCACTTCCGAGGCCTCTTCGGACACGATCTGAATGTCTGCGATGGCTTCACCATCCCGCCGCACCTCGAGATAGTCACGCAGCAGATCCGGCTGCACGGGATAATTGAAATGCAGGTTGGCCTGAATGCTCACCGTGTAGTATTCATGCGGCACATGCGTCCAGAACACCTCCGCCTTCACGGCGTCGAAATCCGGTGTGCGGAACTGAATGTCCTCGAAGTCCGCATCATAGCCGCTGTCGAATATCACCTTCGCGGTGATTTCCGCCTCATACTCCTGCATGGGCTGCAGGGGAACATCCGGTGAGAACAGCAGCCGGCGTCCGGAAACCCATTTGAATCGCCCCGCGATCTCCGGATCGAAGCGCACGAACTCCTCGTCGAGCCACATGTTCTGCCTGTCCGGCGGTGCGAGATCACGCGAGAACTCAAATTCGAGTGTGCTCAGCAGCGGCACATCTCCTTCAGGGTAAAACGAAACGAGTTCCACTGCGTTGGATGAACTGCAGCCATAGTGCAGCACGGCGGACAGAACAAGAATGCCAGCGAATAGCACGGCGGAAACAGGGCGAAAGAAGCGGCGATGGGACATCCTCACTCCGGCTGTCAAAAAGATGTGTAATGAAAAAAGCTAGCGAAAATCCGAGACAGATGGTAGCGCTTCTCTCCCGGCACTCCCTGTTGCATCACCCTGTGTTCGCGCACCCCACAGACGCGTCATTCCTTTTTTGAAAAGAACCGCTTCCCCTCGCCTAGTCTTTCTCGTACAGTTTCATGCTCTGAAGAATCCGTTCCAGGTGGCCGGCGTACGCGTCGAATTCTTCCTGCGGCGCGGTGAAACGAAGGAGATAGCCGCGCTCCATGATGGAGAACATGCAGTCGGCCGTCCGTATCCGCCGCCGATCGCTGCCCGACCTGCTGTCGCGATAGCTGTACAGCACATACGGCGCGCGTCGGTCCCCGAAAAGCAGTTCACCCTTCTCTTCGACCTGCGCATCGACGAGGACGGCAGAGAGTGCGCGCACCCTGGTCTCAAAAAGCTCCTGCGTCGGCTGCAGCCATGGATTCGCAAAGAGATGCAGTTCGAATCGCACTTCCGCACCGAGCTGCGGGACGGCGGTCAGGACAGTCTCACGTCCGACATTGCGCTCCTCAAGCAGCCAGCCCTCGGGCGCCGTTATTTCACAGCGATAGCGTCGATTGGTGTACACGCCGCCCATGATGGCGGTGGGGAGTTCTGCCGCAGCGGAAGGATCGATACGTTCGAGGTTTTCGATGTGCACATGCACGTTGCCTCGCAGCTGCGCGGCATGCTGGCGAAGTTCCTGGAACGTGGCCGCATGCAGCAGTTTGACATGGAACGCATCCAGCATGATTTCCCCGCGCAGCGGGTCCAGACTCACCCATTCCCCGGACCACGCTTCGGCCCAGACTGTGCTGACCCAGTGTCCCCCGGACGGAAGCATGCCGAGCACGAAGCGGGCAGGTATGCCGGCTTTCCGGGCCAGCGCGACGAAGAGAATTGCCGCCTGCAGCTCCCCGCCGCGCGGAGCCTGTACGAAACGATCCGCAGGCAGAACGGGAGCAAGCGCATCCTCAACGAATGCCTGACCGCACCACTGCAGGATTTCCCTGGCAACGTTCGCCGAATTCCGATCCCAGTTGCGCAGCACGGCGGCGCGATCGCGAATGCGGTCGCTTTCGAGCGACAGGTAGTGCGACGGTTTGAGATACGGAAGCAGCGACGCATCGAGGAGAGGCAGCGTCTCTTCTTCGAACTGCTGATACGCACGCTCTATGCGCACATGCATGGTGTCCGCGGAGAAGGATTCTCCTCGGACCACACGCTGACGATGGTCTTCGGGAAACAGCCGCGCTGACTGGCTGCCGGTCATCGCAATGCGCACGTCCATATTGCGAATGTTCTCCGCGGCGGTGGGCAGCTGCACCGCGTCACCGACCCAGAGCACGCCACCATCGAGTTCGCAGGCGGTATGCGCGTGGCCTTCGGCCCGGCGGTACAGCAGTCCGTGCTCCGGCATGCCCCACGTGGAAGGCAGTCCGCTGGCATCGATATCCATCTGCGTCACGGCGTTGAGCTGAATCTGAACCCCATCGTCGCCCTCTGTGACACGGATGGCCGCGGGATAGGATTCGAAGCGCCGCGTCGACAGCACTTTTTCCGGCAGCGGTCGGTCCGCATGCCTGAGCAACTCCGGAAGCATGATATCCGGCAGTGCGGCACAATCGTCCCGCCAGCGCTCGGTCACACCGCTGCCATGCGTTCGTGACATGTACAACACACCATCCACGCAGCTCCCCTTGATGTCCCATGAACGATCCCCGCGCTTTTCGAATCCGTCGATGGAAATGACACGCAGCGCGGTATCGGCAAGGATGCTGCATTCCCGCAGCCACTCTTCTTCACGGTCCGCAACGGTGCGCACACGCACTTCCTCGCGAATGCCGTATTCAACATATCCGTTCGCAAGCCGCTCGACTGTGAGTGTCAGCTCACCGCAGGGCACATCGGAACGTGTGAACGTATAGCTGCGGCTTTGCCCTTCCGCGACGAAAGGCAGCAGCAGCAAAAAAAGGAGAAAGGTACGTGTCCGGGTATGTATGTACATGTTGCCACGAAATGCATGATGAGATGCAAAAGCAAAATGTACGGAAATCAGCGCTTTTGAAGAAGTCACCGCAAGCCCCCTCTGCCGGGGATACTCCCCCGCTCACTTCCCCGTTCCATGATCCTGCCCTACCGCATCGGAACGGAATGCCAGTCTCCGCCTTCTGCAGGCGAATCCTCTTCTGACGATTCCACCTCCTGCTGAGCGCGGAGCAGACGCGCCTCGCGTCTGCGACGCAGGAAGTCACGAAAACGTGGTACTCCCCATGAGAGCAGCGCGGAGAGCGCGAAGATCAAAGCAAGCGTGATCAGCGTCAGTTCGAGATCACGTGTTTCCCCTGTTCCCGCAAGAAACACATCCATGGCAGCCTCCTGACTGTGCGTTGCCAACGCACATTAGGAAGGAATCGGCAGAGTGTCAAGTGCGGAAAGACCCGGCACGCAAGACGCGCACCGGGCCTTTTCTCGATGATGTGCCTGTGCGGTCAGCGAAGCTCGGGGAGACGACCCGGGGTCCACGGTGCGCGAAGCTGCTCGAGTTCATTCTCCAGCCTCGGAAGATCGGTTTCACCGAGCGCACGCAGGTCTCCGGTAATCGTCGTCAGCAGTGAGACGATGTCTTCGGCCTGCTCGCGATGCTGCAG
>CAJXSA010000114.1 GCA_913060595.1 uncultured Ignavibacteria bacterium | reverse complement strand
GAGGCGGAGCTCGATTCGGCCTACGCGCGCCTGGTGCGTTTCCAGCGCGAAAACAAGTCGGTTTTCCTCGAGAAACAGATGGAAGCCGCGCTCACCGGCGCTTCGCAGCTGCGCGAACGACTGATGGAAGCGCGCACCGAGCTGGCCATGGCGCGTCAGGACTTCGCCGAACACAGCAAAATTATCGCACAGCTGCAGGCGGAAATAGACCAGCTGTCCAGCCAGTACGCGTCGCTGAGCACGGGAAGCGGGGAGGAGGAAGGCGAGTTCCACGTTCCCTTCATGCGCGTGCCGGAAGTCGCGCGAAAAATGGCGGGCTATCTGCGCGACGTGAAAACGCTCGAACAGGTCATTCTCTACCTGAGCCAGCAGTATTACCAGGATCGCGTGCAGGAAGCGCGTGACACGCCCACCGTGCAGGTGCTCGACGCAGCAGTCCCGGCCATACAGCGCACGGCACCGCGCCGCGCGGTATGGATGCTCATGACGGTGTTTTTCAGTCTGCTCATCGCCGTGCTCGCCGTCATGCTGCGCACCGTGCTGCGTGTGCGTGCGGAACACGCATCGGCGACCCAGAAGAGTGCACGCGCCTGAGGCGCGTCCGGAACTCATGAACGCGCCGGTGCTGCAGCGCTTCGCCCTGAATTTCTGGACACTCACCGTGTCCAAGATTCTGTATCGCCTCGTCAGCATCGGCGTCGCGATGTACCTCGCACGGGCTCTCGGCGCGGCGGTACTCGGCGGCTACGCCACCGTCATGAACATTCTCACCCTCTACCTGGCCTTCGCCGATCTGGGCGTTACCAACCTCGTCATCAAGGACGTGAGCCAGAATCGCGAACTTTCGGGATCCTACCTCGACAACTTCTTTGTGCTGCAGTTTCTCGTGGGCCTGCTTCTCATCGGGCTGATACTGCTCACGGGCTGGTTCTCGGGATATGAGCGCATCCTGCTGATCGCCCTGGCCGTCGGGAGCATCGGTCCTTTCTTCAGCGGACTGTCCAACGCCTACCAGGCGCTGATGAACGCGCATGAGCTGTTCTACCCCTTCGCCGTCATCGAGGTTGTCTGCATGCTGCTTTTCCTCGGGGGAAACGTGCTCGTCGTGCTGATGGGCGAAGGCCTGCTCGCGCTGATCGCAGTCACCTCGGTCGTCTCCTTCGCGAAATATGTGCTCGGTGCGGTATGGGCGCGACGATTCGCCATGCGCGTGCGCTGGCGCTTCCAGTGGTCCGCCGTGCGCCGGATGCTGGCTGCCGGACTGCCTTTCCTCCTTATCAACGGGACGCATTTTGCCATACAGCGCATGGATGTGCTTTTCCTCTCCTGGTCGCTGAGCGACGATCGTGTCGGCGTGTACGCGGCGGCCTCCCGCCTGGTGTTCGCCTCGCTTTTCGTGCTCGCCTCCGTCGGCGCGCTGCTGTACCCGGTGTTCAGCCGGCTTCTCGTCGAGGACGAAGCCCGTGCGGCGCGGGCATACGGACGCGGAACGCTCTACGTCTTCCTGCTTTCCGCGCTGATGGCACAGCTGTTCATCACGCTCGCGCCGGATATCATCGTGCTGCTCTACGGTCCGGGCTTCGATGAGGCCGTGTTCGTGCTTCGCCTCCTCGCGATGTTCATTCCGCTGTTCGGCATCGGCCTGCTGGCCAGCAATGTGCTGATGGTCAGCGGAGCTGTCTGGCGCGCGGTCGGGGCGAGCGTGATCGCCCTGGCAGCAGGCGCCGTTGCCGCCCCCTTCGCCATTGTATCCTGGGAAATCACCGGCGCCGCCGCGGCGGTGCTGTTCGCGGAAGGCGTCGCGGCAGTGCTCTACATTGTCTTCGCAGCCCGCAGCCTGTCGATGACGCTGCCGCTGCCGCGCATCGCGGCGGGGACGGCGGCCGTCGCACTTCCGCCACTGCTGCTGATGCTCGGAGGCAGTGCGAGCGGACCGCTGCCGGCTCTCGGGGCACTGGCGGTCAGCATGCTCCTGCTCTTCCTCTTCCGCGTCCTGACACTGCAGGACGTGCGAGAAATCCGCTCGCTTCTCCTCCGCAGGGAGGCCGCAGCATGAGATACGCGCTGCGTTTTCATACCGCCCTGCGTCCGCTGCTGCAGCATCCGCTCGCATGGAGTACCGGTGTTGTCGTGTTCACGGTGCTGTTCCTCATGCTGATGGGCGACGCACTTGCCGCATCTCCGGCCCACGCTCTTTCCATCGTCGTCATGCTCGGCGCCGTGGTGCTGATGCTGATCGATTTTCGCATGGCCCTGCTGCTGTTCGTGGGCTTTCTCTTCGCGTACGAGGAATTCAACCTCAGCAGCCAGGAGGCATTCGTCGACAAGAGCATCGCGAACACCGTGCTCGCGGTGAAGGTGTTCGGTTTTGCGCTCATGGACGTGATGAGCGTCGTTCTGCTCATCCCCGTGCTGCTGCGCGAATGGCGGCACATGCTCGAACACGGACGCTGGCGCTGGATGCGCGGCGATCTATTCCTCCTGCCGCTGATTCTCGTCTGGCTGTACGGCATGATTCCGGGCATCGTGCACATGCGCTCCTTCTCCGACTACACATGGGACCTGCGCATGCTCGCGCATGTGCTGGTGTTTTATTACATCTTCTCCCGCACGTTCACCGCACGGCGCGACGTTGTGCTGGCGCTGCTTGTGGGCGGCGGGGTGTTCGTGCTCAAGCACGGTGTGTTTTTCTACCGCTACCTCACCGGTGGCGGACTGCAGACCGGTGTCTACCACCGCGTCTTCCTCGGCAGCGACCTGCCGCTGACAGCTCTCGCGCTCGCACTGACCGTGGCCTCACTCCTCATTTTCCGCCAGCGCTTCGCGGCGGGGGAGCGGCCTTCGCTGCAGCGGTCCGCACTGCTGCTGCTGGCGGTATACTTCGTCGTGATGCTGATCGCGGGACTCGGAAAACTCACCTACCTGCAGGCGCTGTATTCGCTCGTGCTCATCGGCGTGCTGCACAGGAGGGATATTCGTCCCCGCACGGTTTTCGCGGTCATCGGACTCAGCGCGGGCGCCGCCATGCTCGTGTTCTTCACCGTGCTGTCGGCGGAGAGCCGCAACGCTGTTTTCTATGCGCTCACAAGCGCGTTCAACTGGTGGGACGCGCTCAAGCTCTACGGCGACCTCTCGTTCGGAACGCGTCTGCTTGAAATCATCAACGTCTGGGAGCAGCTCACGCGCGAGGGCGGTCTGCTGCTCGGACAGGGCTGGGGCGCCGCGTGGCGTGAAATCGCCGTGCACATGCCGTTCGACGGCGGTGCATTCTCCGTCGAAGAGCAGCACAGCGGCGTGCATGTGCAGACGCACATCGACGCGATCACCTTTCTCCTCAAGGTGGGCATCATCGGCACGCTGACGATATACGCGTCGATGCTGCGCTACGGACTGGAGGGACTTCGCATGTACCGTGCGTCGCACGATCCCTGGCACCGCTGGGCTCTGATGGCGCTCATCCTGATGATTATCATCTTTGTGCCGAACTATCTCTATTTTATCCGTCTCAAGTATCTGCTCGGATTCGCATTCGCGGGCATCACGGTTTTCATGGCGACGCATGACAGAAACACCACGCATCATACCGGTATCGCTCATACTGACGACGAAGAATGAGGCGTCCAACGTTCCGCTCTTCTTCCAGGGGGTGCGCGCGTCCAGTGTGCGTCCCGCGGAAATCGTGATCTGCGACGGAGGGTCCGACGACGGCACCGTGGAGGTGCTGCGCCGGGAGGCCGGTGATCTGCCCGTGACCGTTCTGGTCGAGCACGGCGCGAATATCGCGCGCGGACGGAATCGCGCCATCGAAGAAGCCAGCCACTATGTGCTCGCCATCACCGATGCGGGATGCATCATCGATCCGTTCTGGCTCGAGCGCATCACCGCGCCGCTGCTCGCAGATGAGACGCTGCACGCCGTCGGCGGAGGCTATACGCTGATCGGTGAAAATCGCGTGCAGCGATGGACCGCGTCCGCATCGATGCCGCTGCATAACTGCGATCCGGAAAGCTTCCTTCCCTCGTCGCGCTCCTTCGCGGCCCGTCGCCTGTCGATACTCGACGCAGGCGGCTACCCCGAACACCTGACCTTCGCAGGAGAGGATACAGCGCTTGTCCTGCGCATGAAGGAAAAGGGACAGCGTTTCGTGACGCGATGGGACGCCATGGTGCACTGGTACACGCGTCCGACGCTGCGCAGTTTCCTGCGCCAGCACTACTATTACGGACTCGGTGACGGCGAAGCCCGCTCGCATGGAGAACGCTATGCACGCAGCGCCGCCAAATGGGCCGCCCTGCCCGCGCTGCTCGCGGCATCGCTTCTTTACCCGCTTCTTCTCGTCCTTCTCCCGGTTCTTCTCTTCATGTATTTTCTTCACCTCGCGCCGAAGTACGACTGGGGGAAACAGCCCCTGCAGGAGGCCATGGGCGGGTTTCTCTTCGTCGCGCTCAAGGAGTGGAGCATGCTTGCGGGCTTTCTCCGCGGCCGCATGGCAGGGAAGAAGGAAAGCGCCGCGTGAGCGCACGCGTCCTGCATATCGCGTTCAACCAGGCGCGCAAGCTGCCGCCGCTGATTGCGGAACTGCGCTTCCTCGCCCGGGATTTCGAGCAGGTGCTGCTGCTGCCGGATTACGACCAGGACCATGCCTCCCTGGAGCGCGCCCTGCCCGGCGTGCGCATCGTGTATCTGCCGCTGCGCAGCCGTGAACGCTCCGCCGCGCAGACCCCGCTGCGCAAGCTGTGGCGCTTCGCGGAATTCACGCTTCGGGCCGTCTCGGCCGTGCGCGGTGAAGCGCGAGACATCCTCGTGGGTCATGACATGCCTGCCATGCTGCCGCTGCTCCCGTGGCTGCTGCGCCGCGGTGTCCCCGTCGTCTACAATGCCCATGAACTCTGGTCGGAAGCCGCGGAAGAGAATGCTCCGTTCCGCAGCGCATGGCGCCGTCTCGAGCACATGGTCTGCCGGCGCGCGGATCGTGTCGTCGTGCCGGAGCCCAATCGCGCGGACATCGTGCACCACGAATACGGCGCCCCGCAGCTTCCCGTGGTGGTGCGGAATATTCCGCCTGATCCGCCGCCGCATGCCGCGTCGACGCTGCTGCGTGACCGCTTCGGCCTCGACGCCGATGCGGTGATCGTGCTGTACCAGGGACTGTTCGCGCCCACGCGCTGCCTGCTCCCGCTGCTGGCAGCGTTCCGGCAGCTTCCGGCACACTATCACTGCGTCCTCGCCGGGGAAGGCGATCCCGCGTACACCGCGCGTGTCCTCGACGAAGCGAAGGAATTGGACGGACGCGTGCATCGCCTGCCATGGACGCCGCCGGACGAACTGCGGAATGTCACCGCCAGCGCGGACGTCGGTGTGCTGCTCTACAGCCGCGAGGGACGCAACAACATATACGCGGCCCCGAACAAGCTGTACGAATATCTTTTCGCAGGTTTGCCCCTGGTCAGCTCCGACTTTCCGGGACTGCAGTCCCTGATCGAAGAGGGAGGCTACGGGGCGTGCGCAGAGCCGGAGGACGCGCAGTCCATCGCAGAAGCCATAAAGCGCGCGGCGGCACTGCCGTCGGGGAAACTGCTCGCGGCGCGCGCACGGGCGGCATTCCGCTGGGAAGACGAGGTCTGGCGCCTCGCGGACCTGTACCGCACGCTGCTCCGGAGGCCGCATGCGCAATAAAGACATCGTCTGTTTCGCCGGCAACGACTGGTGGGCGCACAATCCCATGACGGAAAAACAGTGGATGCGCGTTCTCGCCGGCGAAGACCGCAGCGTCCTCTTCGTCAATTCCATCGGTATCGGACTGCCTGGAAGTGATTCGCCGCGCATCGCCGCACGGCTGTGGCGCAAGCTGCGCAGCCTCGCCCGCTGGCTGCGGAAGGATGATGGCGTCTGGGTGCTCACGCCGTTTCTCATACCCCTGTGGTCCGTCAGCGTCGTGCGCCGCATGAACATCTTTCTCATCACACTGCAGCTGCGCTTCGCGATGAAGCGGGCGGGCATGACGCGCCCGCTTTTCTGGGCAGGACTCCCCACGGCGGCATTGTTCCTGCGGAGCATTCCGCACGACGGCTGCGTGTATTACGTGCAGGACAATTACACCGCCTACTACGATGCGATGAATTTCACGCGCATTTCCGAAGACCATGACGCGCTACTTCGCACCGCAGACACGGTGATCTGCGCATCCGTCGGCCTTGCGGAACGCGAGGCTGCCGTCGCCAGGCGGGTGGAATACATCCCGCACGGCGTACACCCTGTTTTTCTCAAGGCCGATCCCGCGGCACCGCCGCCCGTCCCCACGGCGCTGCGTGATCTGCCGCGTCCCCTGATCGGGTACTGGGGCTCGCTCGAAGCCCTTCAGGACAATGCACGCACCGCGGCCCTGGCACGCATGCACCCGGACTGGTCCTTCGTCTTCATCGGCCGCGTGATGATGGACAACACGGAGCTGAACGCATTGCCAAACGTGCATTTTCTCGGCTATCTTCCGATAGAAGACATCCCGGCCTACGGGATGCATTTCGACATCGGCTGGCTGAGTTTCGTGGAAAGCGACTGGATCACATACAGCTGTCCCATCAAGTACCGCGAGTATCTCGCGCTCGGACTCCCCGTGGTATCCCCGCCCATCATCGAGGTCGCACGTGCCTACGACGGGGAGGGCTGCATCGCGCGAAGCGCCGCGGAGTTTTCCGCGTGCATGCAGCGCATCCTGGCCGAGGACACGCCCGAACGCAGGCACGCACGCCGCAGGCTGGTGACGGATTATTCCTGGGAGGCGTCCGCGCGGCGCGTGTCCGCCGTCCTTGACACGCTAGGGGAGAGTTCCTGATGTGCGGCATCGCCGGTATCATCGGTGCGGACGCTCCCGATCAACTGCGGCTGATGACGCAGATGCTCGCGCACCGCGGACCGGACGACGGCGCGGTATGGACCATGCCCGGTGCGGGACTCGGACATCGCCGCCTCAGTATCCTTGACCTTTCCGAAGCGGGCCGACAGCCCATGACGAGCGAGAACGGCCGGTACGTCCTGGTGTACAACGGGGAGATCTTCAATTACACTGAACTGCGTGATGAGTTGAGAGGGAAAGGGCATGCATTCCGCTCCCGCACGGACAGCGAGGTGCTGCTGCGTGCGTGCATCGAATGGGGCGACGAGGTTGTCGATCGCCTGGTCGGTCAGTTTGCGTTCGCGTTTTGGGATGCGGAGCAACGACGGCTCACGCTCGCGCGAGACCATCTCGGCATCAAGCCCCTGTACTTCGCGGAGCAGGGCGGCGCGCTGTATTTCGCATCAGAAGCGAAGGCCATCGCCGCCGTGCTGCCCGAAACCCGCGCGCTGCGCGAAGACCTGTTGCCGCAGTACCTTTCCTTCCTCTGGGTTCCCGGCGAAGAAACCCTGTTTCGCGGGATTCGGAAAATGCTGCCCGGCAGCATGGCCATACATGAAAACGGGAGACTGCGCTCACTGCGTTACTGGGATCCGGTGGAGAAGTGGGTGGCGGCGGGACAGGCGCGTCCCTCGCCGGAGGAGCGCGACGAAGAATTCCGCATGCTGCTGCGCCGCGCGGTGCGCTCGCAGATGATGAGCGACGTTCCGCTCGGACTGCTGCTGAGCGGCGGCATCGATTCGACCGTGCTTCTGGCGGAAATGGCCGCCGAAGAAGAGGCGCCGCGGGCGTTCACCGCGCATTATTCCACCGAAAGCCGCCGCCGCGACGTGTTCGAAGACGATCTGCCATACGCGCGCCTCGCGGCGAATGAATTCGGTGCCGAACTGGAAGTGGCGACGCTGGAGGACGATGCGCCGCAGCTGCTCGCGGACGCCGTCTGGCACTGCGACGAACCGCTGGCGGATCCGACCATTGTCACGAATCTCGCGCTGACCCGCCGTGCGCGCCAGCGACTCACTGTCCTTCTCTCGGGCATGGGCGCGGATGAGCTGCTCGCCGGGTACCCGCGCTACCCGGCCGTGCTGTTCGGTGAAAAGCTGCGTGTCGTGCCTTCATTCATGATATCGGCGGGATCGGCCCTTCTGCGCGCCTCGGTGCACAGCGGACTTCTCCCGATTGAAAAAGGGCGGCGTCCGCTCTACCTGCTCAGCCATCTCGGCCGTCCTTTCGCGCAGCGTTTTCTCGGGTACTCCAGCTACAACACGATCGCAGACCTGCGGGCGCTGCTCACGGGTGATGCCGGCAGCCGTATCGAGGAAAACGCGGTGTTCGGCTATCACGAGCAGATGCTTTCTCGCAGCGCGGTACTCACGCCGCTCTCGCGCATGCTTTCCTGTGATCTTGGCACCTTCCTGCCGTATCTCAACCTCGAGAACATGGACAAAACGAGCATGGCCAACTCCGTTGAAATGCGCGTTCCCTTCCTCGATCACCGCCTCGTCGAGTACAGCATGACATTGCCGGACGAGGACAAGCTGCGTGACGGCACACATCGGAAGGTCCTGCTGCGCCGTGCCTGGGAGCATCGCATACCTGACAGAATCCTGCACCGCGCCAAGACAGGATACAGTCCCCCGGTGCGCGGCTGGCTGCGCGACGGACTGCGGGAATTCACGGAGGATCATCTCCGGTCCGCGGTCGCGGAACGCGGGCTCTTCGATGCCTCGCGCGTTGATCGTCTGCTGCGGGAAAACGCGTCGGGCAGGGAGGATCACAGTCTTCGCGTCTGGACACTGCTGGTGCTGGAGCTGTGGATGCGGGCGTACGTCGACGGACCGCTGCGACCGCCTGTCCTCGATCCCGCGGCGCTGCCGGATCTTGGCCCCGGGAGGCGCACATGAAACGGGTGACGGATGTTCTGACCTGGCGGGCCGCGCTTACTGCGCTGCTTCTTACCGCCGCGCTGATCGGAACGGTGCTGCAGCTGCACGTGGGTCTCGCCGACAACGGGGATTATACGCGCCTGATGCAGTGGTTCTCCACCGGGCCGTCGGGTTTTGCCGCGAACTGGCCGCCCGAGGGATCCGCCGCGCACGAGGATCGCTTCTTCAACGACGTTCTCGCGTTCTGGAAACTCGATTTTCCCTTCGCATCGCGCTGGATAAGCTCCGTGCTGCTGGTCTGGCTGCCCGGACTGCTGCTGAACGTGCTGCTGTTTTCCCCTGACACGCTGTACCTGCCGCTGTTGTCGGTCACACCGCGTCTGTTTCTCCTGCTCTTCCTGTGGCTGACGCTGCGGCATGTCGGCAGGGAAGGTGGCCGGGCCGCACCGCTGCTGTACGCCGTGGTCGGCATTCCGCTGGTGTTCCTTTCTTTCAACACGGATTATGTGGCCTATTTCACCAGCTTCTACCAGGAGCCGGCGTCACTGATCGGACTCGCTCTGATTCTGCTGGCCATCGGATACTACACCGGAAAGGGCGACAGTCGCTGGCGTCCCTGGCTTTCCGCCGCCGCGGTGCTGTTCATGACGACAGCAAAACTGAGCAACATTCACTGGGCGCTGCTGGCCATGCTTCTGCTGCTGCCGTGGAGGGAACTGCGCCACCGTCGCCGCCGGCTCGCGCTGTACGTCCTGCTGATCGGCGTTTTGCCGACCGCCTTCTCCCTGCTGCAGTCGTCGCTGTACGGCACGCGCACGGTGAACGCGTATCAGAGCATATACTGCGGGGGACTGCTGTTCAGCAGCCGCCCCGCGTCGCATCTCGAACGGCTGGGCATGTCCGACGGACTGCAGTACATCGGTCATCATGCCTACGGCCCCGAGGGGAAGGAGGCGATGTCGCGCTACCCGGATCGCATGTCGCATCGCACCGTCGTCGACATCCTCGCGCATGAACCGGTGATCGCCTGGCGCATGCTCACCTTCGCCGCCGACTCGATGCAGCAGGCGGAACTCACGCACCTGTCGAAACGCGTGCTGTACAATCGTCCCGACGCGCCGCGGCCATGGGCGCGCTGGACGCCGGCCGCCGCCGCGCAGGCCTCGCCGCTCGACAGCTGGTCGCGCCTTAAACGGGGCGTGTTCCCGCGGGGACAGGCACTGATCGCGGGGACGGTTTTTCTGTTGCTCCTCTTCGCGAGGGCGCGGAAGAGCCGAAACCTGCTGCTGCGCCGCTTCGCTTCCGTCGGCATGCTTCTCGGTCTCGGCCTGCTTGCGGACATGTGGATGCAGATTTTCGGCGACGGACAGCGTGACCTGATCAAACATCTGTATCTTGCGAACATCTGCTGGGACGGCATGCTGATCGCCGCACTGGGCGCGCTGGCCTCCACGCTGAAGGGGGGAAGACAGAAGCGGTCCGCGGAGCGGAAGAAACGCGCTCCGCGCAGAGAACGCGTACAGCACGGCTGATCGGCGCCGTTCACATTACACAACACTGGAGCACCATGGCCTCGAAGGCAACCGTCATATTCTGGTCCCTCTACCATCTCAGGCCGTCGATGATATACTGGCGCGTGCACCGCACACTGAAGGGGGCGGTGATTCGTCTGCTGGAGAGGTCGGGATTCGCCGCGAGGCTGTTCGCGCCGCCAACGGAGACCGTTTCCGTATCACCGCTTCCGCGGCTCGGCGGTCGCTATCACTGCGAGGACATCGATCTTGAAACGCGGCGCATGCAGTTTCTCAACGACGCGCTCGTCCTGCCGCGGGAAGCCGGGGCGCTTCGGCGCGCGGTGGAAGAGCAGCCGCTGCTCTGGCAGTTTCACTTCGGCTACCATGAT
>CAJXSA010000113.1 GCA_913060595.1 uncultured Ignavibacteria bacterium | reverse complement strand
GAGCGAGGAAATGTCACGGGAGATGTCTGAAGAGAATGTCATGCACGAGCCTTTTGATTTACCTGATCTGTCAGTCCTAGAATTCGCATGCCGCGGGTCACACCGGAGGATCAGCGCGTGCCCAGCTGCTCGCGCAGCATGGCTCCGCGCTCTTCGTAGCCCGGCTTGTTGAGCAGTGCGAACATGTTCCGTTTGTACTCCTCCACACCGGGCTGATCGAACGGATTGACACCGAGAGCATAGCCGCTGAGGGCTACGGCCGTTTCAAAGAAATACAGGAGCGCCCCGATCGTCGCCGGTGTGATGCCGTTGAGCTCGATGGAGGCATTCGGCACTCCGCCGGCACGGTGTGCGAGAGCGGTGCCGCGCATCGCATTCCGATTGATGTCAGCAAAACTGCTGCCTTCGAGGTAATTGAGTCCGTCGGTATCGTCCTCCGCAGACGGGACATGGATGGCCGCATCATCAGCTGCATCGAACAGGAAGGTTTCGAACAGGGAGCGTCTTCCGTCCTGTATGTACTGTCCCATCGAATGCAGGTCGGTCGTGTTGCTGACCGCGGCAGGGAATATCCCCTTGCCTTCTTTTCCTTCGCTCTCTCCGAACAGCTGTTTCCACCATTCCGTCACATACTGGAGCTGCGGATGAAATGATGCCAGCACCTCGATGTAACGTTCCGCAGTGTACAGCGCGTCGCGCAGCATGGCATAATGAAAGGACGGGTTGCGCGCAGGATCTGCGTGCGCGTTCAGCGTGCGCATGGACGCCGCACCTTCGAGCAGCGGGGCGATGTCGATGCCCGCTGCGGCGATGGGCAGCAGGCCGACCGGGGTGAATACGGAGAAACGTCCGCCCACGTCGTCGGGAATGACAAAGGTCTCGTATCCTTCCTCATCCGCGACTTTGCGCAGTGCGCCGCGTGATGCGTCTGTCGTGGCGACGATGCGTTTCGCGGCACCGGTTTTTCCGTATCGCTTTTCCATCAGGCGGCGAAGCACACGGAAGGCGAGCGCCGGTTCGGTGGTTGTCCCGGATTTGCTGATGACGTTGAGACTCACATCGCGTCCCTCGAGGTGGTCGAGAAGCGCACGCAGGTACCGTCCGTCAATATGATGCCCGGCATAGAGTATCTCCGGTCCCCCGGATGCGAAGGGTGGCCGAAGCGCATCGATCACCGCACGTGCGCCGAGATAGGATCCGCCGATACCGACAACGATCAGCACATCGGAGGAGGAGCGCAGACGATCGGCGGCGGACTGCACCGCGGCAAGATTGTCTCGCGCTTCGATGGGCAGATCAACCCACCCGAGAAAGTCGCTTCCCGGACCGCTGCGCTCCTGCAGCGTCCGCAAAGACGCAGAAATGCGCTGCTGCGCCGCGTCAAGGGCAGCCTGGTCCAGGAATTGCCGGCAGTTGGCATCGTCGATGCGAATCATTTCACTCATCTTCTCCTCCATTCTCATCGTGTCCGTTCATACCGTTGACCATGGTGGCGAACAGCTCCGGGAAGCGTTCGTGCATGTATGTGCTGAGATACTCGCGAACCTCCAGCGCATTCGCGAGGCGCAGGGCTTCCGCGGCGACCTTGCGTGCCTCCTTGTAGCTCGAGGAACGCACGATCTTCTTCACCTCAGGGATGACGGACGGAACCATGGAAAACTCATCGAGTCCGAGTCCGAGCAGCAGAAGGGTCGCAAGCGGATTGCCGGCCATTTCCCCGCACATGCCGACCCAGAGGCCGTTGGCATGTCCGGTGTCAATGGTGCTGCGAATGGCACGCAGGACGGCGGGATGGAACTCCTGGTAGAGGTCGGCGATCAGCTCGTTGTTTCGATCGACTGCCATCAGGTACTGCACGAGATCGTTGGTGCCGATACTGAAAAAGCTCACGTGCTTCGCGAGTTCGTCGGCGACGAACACCGCGGATGGGACTTCGATCATCAGACCGAGTTCCATTTCTTCATCAAAGGGCACGCCTTCTTTCCGCAGTTCCTCTTTGACCGATTCGAGCATGTCGAGCACCTCGCGGAGTTCGGTGACGCCGGAGATCATCGGGAACATGATCTTGATGTTCTTCATGCTGGAGGCACGGAGCATGGCCCGGAGCTGCTGTCTGAAAATGACAGGCTTGTCAAGCATCATGCGTATGCCGCGCCAGCCGAGGAAGGGATTTGATTCTGCCACGGCGGAATCGAGCAGCTTGTCGCCGCCGATATCGAAGGTGCGGAAAATGACAGGCTGCGGGTACATCATGTGGGCGATTTCGCTGTACTCGATGAACTGCTCCTGCTCGGAGGGGAAATCACCCTTCTCGATGTACAGGTGTTCGGTGCGGTACAGGCCGATGCCTTTCGAGCCCTGCGTGACGACATACTCGAGTTCATTGATGAACTCGGCGTTGGCCGAGAGTTCCACCTTGTGGCCATCCTCGGTTTCACACGGCAGCTCGCCCAGTCCCGCGAGATCCGCCTCGAAACGCGCGATGTTTTCCATCTTGCGCTCATATTCGCGACGATGCCGCTCGGTGGGATTGACGATGAGCAGTCCGCGCTGTCCGTCGAGAATCACCTCGTCCCCGGTTCGCACCACCGCGGTGCCGTTCTGCAGCGCGGTGACAGCGGGAATTTTCAGCGAGCGAGCGAGGATGGCGGCATGCGAAGTGATGCCCCCGAGGTCGGTCGCATAGGCGAGGACGTCATTGCGGCTGAAAAGGATGGTGTCCGACGGTGTGAGTTGCGAAGCGATGATGACATGTTCGCCCTCGACGGTCGAGTGCAGGCGTTTCTTCTGCAGGTTGCGCATGATGCGCTGCCCCACTTCATCGAGATCCTGGACACGCTCCCGAAGCAGCGTATCATTCGACGCGCCGAGAATTTCCTTGAATTTGCGCAGCTCATCGTAGATGAGGAAGTCCGCGTTCTTCTTTTCTTTGCGCAGTCTGTCGTCGAGTGCAGAACGCATGACGGGATCATCGATCATCGCAAGCTGTGCCTCGAAAATCGCCGCAGCCTCCTCGTTGAGTTTCTGTCGGGCGAAACTGATGATCTTCGTCAGTTCGTGGCGGGAGCGCTGCAGTGCCTCGTCGAGCAGCACGCGTTCCCGTTCCAGTTCCTCGTCTGTGAGGATGCGCTCCGAGACGTAGACTTCCTCACGCTCGTACACGTAGGCGGGGCCCATCGCGATGCCGCCGGATGCGGGCAGTCCCTTGAGAGTCATTTCCTTCGGAGTCGTACTCACGTGTCTATCCCCTTGACGTAGTCCTGGATTACAATTCGCCGAACCCTTCATCGAACAGCTGTGTCACGGCGTCGGCCATCTCGGCCTCATCGGCGCCTTCGAACGTCAGACGAAGTGTCGAGCCCTGCTCGGCCGCGAGCGTCATGACACCGATAATGCTCTTCCCGTTGATTTCGAAATCGTCCTTTTTGATATAGAACTCTGACGCGAAACGGGCGGCCGTTTTCACCAGCGTCGCGGCTGGGCGCGTATGCAGCCCGGTCCGGTTCTTGATAACGATTTCGCGTTCGATCATGGGACTCAGTGCTTCCGTTCCAGCAGCATCTGCGCAAGCCAGCCGAGCATGCTGCGCCCTTCGTTGTCCTCGAGCGCATGCAGCGCGGCAGCGGCAGCGGCCGTGTCCTGTGCAATTTTTTCGCGGGCGCTGTCAAGGACACCCAGGCGTTCGTACACGCGTGTGACAGCAGCGACGAGGCCGTCGCGCGCGGCACTGCGTCCGGCGACGCGCTGCAGCAGGGCGAGGTCCTCTCCTTCCGCTCGTTCCAGCGCGTTGACCAGCAGCCAGGTTTTTTTCCCTTCGAGGATATCTCCGCCGATGGGCTTCCCGAGTGTGTCCTCATCAGCGACGACGTCGAGAAAATCATCCTGCACCTGGAACGCGCGCCCCACGCAGCGCGCGTACTCGACCAAGGCGGCGCGCTGCGCCGTGGTCGCTCCGCCGATGATGGCGCCTATTTCCGCGGAGATCGCGACGAGCCAGCCGGTTTTCTTGCTGATCATCATCAGGTACTGCTCCTCGGTCACCGAGTGCAGATTCTCGAATTCCTTATCGTAACTCTGGCCTTCGCAGACTTCGATGACGCCATCGGTAAAAATGCGGGTGATGGCGCGGACGTCCCCTTTCTCCGTGTTGAGCAGGGTTTTGTAGGCGATCCCCATCAGTTCGTCCCCGACCAGGATGGCGATGTTCTCATCCCACTTGCGATGGACTGTCTCACGTCCCCGTCGCGTGTCGGCGCGATCCATGATGTCGTCGTGCACGAGCGTAAAGTTATGGAGGATCTCCACGGCCACACCGGCCTCGACGGCATCCATCGGGTCGCCGCCCGCCGCCTGGCATGCGAGCATGGTGAGCACAGGGCGAATGCGCTTTCCCCCGCCGCTGAGCACGTAGCGCGCCGGCTCGTACATCGTCACGGGTTCGTCACGGTCGATGACCGACGAAAGACGGCTGTCGATGACCGTGCGATATTCGTTGTAGCGTTCGAGAAAAGTGTTCATTCTTCAGGACTCGTTCCGTTTCGTAATGGGTTTCGCACGAAGCTGCGCGATGTCGGCTGCCCCGGTCAGAAACATTACTCCGACAAGGTCACGCTTCCAGCCGCAGAGCCGTTTCCGGAGCGCATCGACGCCCTCGTTCATGAGCGCGGTGAGCAGCGGACGCGCAGCCCCGGCCAGTTCGGCGCCAAGCGCAAGCGCTTTGGCGATCATGACGCCATCGGTGATTCCGCCGGAGGCAATAATGTGCATATCTCTCGGGCGATTCACCCGCAGTTCTTCCAGTGCGTCTGCAGTCGACAGCCCCCAGTCCCAGAATGCCGATGAGACCTCGCAGCCATCCTCCCGTCGCAGTATTTCCACGCCAGCCCAGCTCGTGCCTCCAGCCCCGGCGATGTCGATCCACTGCACACCCGCCTCATGGGCGCGCATCGCGGCTTCACGCGATACGCCCGCACCGACTTCTTTCAGAATGACAGGGACCTCCAGGGATCGCACCAGCATGCCCAGGCCGTCCAGCACTCCGCGAAAACGCGCTTCGCCTTCCGGCTGCAGAAATTCCTGCAGGGGATTCGTGTGCACGACCAGCGCATCCGCCTCGATCAGGTCGACGAGATACTGCGCGGGGGTCGCATCATCCATCGCCGCGACTTCCACTGCACCGATATTGGCCAGTATGGGGATGGTGGGCGCATTCCGGCGCAAAACACGGTATGATTCGTGATACGTGTCGCTTTCGAGGGCCTGACGCATGCTGCCGGCGCCTATGGCAAGTCGCATGTCTTCCGCCGCCTCGGCGAGCAGGCCGTTGATCCGTTCCGCCTCCGCGTATCCGCCGGTCATGCCGGTGATCATCAGCGGGAAGGACAATCTGCGGCCCAGGAAGTCCACCGAAGGGTCGATATCCTCGGAATTCAGCTCCGGCAGCGCATTATGGGCAAAATCCCACTGCTCGAGGCCATTGCTTTTCTCACGGAACGAGACCTGCTCGTTCACGCACAGATCCACATGGTCTTTCTTGCGCGATGAAGTCTGGGACATGGGCTGGACACTCCGAAATGCCACGGATTCGCCCCCGGTACAAGGCGACGGGCAGTTGTTTTCTGGTCATTTAAAGTACAAAAGAAATGTGTGAGATCACATATCGGGGAGCATGGCAGCGGAACGGTATGAACGGCAAAACCCCGCCGGAGCGGGGTTCTGCAAAAGGGGTCGAAGAAAGCCAGGCCCGTCAGCGCATGGCGACGGCCTGCGCCGAGCGATACTTGCTGAGCCCGTCTTCGAGAAAACGCACGAATTCCTGTGGTTTTCTTGTCAGTCCGGGGAAAGAATTGATCTTTTCTCCATCCGGCATCAGCGTGACATAGAGCGGGAGAGCCACCGTACCGAAGCGGGACTCCTGGAATTCACGATTCCGGTCGTAGACATCACCCTGCCCGTCCGTGTAGAGCCGAACGAGGATGAAATCCTTGAACAGAGCCTGGACATCGCTTCGCGGGAAAATATTCGCTTCCATCCATCGGCAGTTCGTGCATGCGAAGCCGGTAAAATCGACGAACATGGGCTTATTCTGCTCCTTTGCGGCCACCAGCGCACTCTCATAGTCGGAGAACCAGTGTTCTTCTTCCCCTTCTGCATGACCGCTGCCCTTCACTGCTCCGCTGCCGATTGATCCCATCGTGGCCGCCTGTATCGTTTCCTGGTAGTTCATTGGCGGCAGGAAGGCATCGAGTTCTCCGAGAGGTTTATCGTTCAGTCCCGTATAGAGATAGACCGAAATCCCGAGAAAGAACAGGGACCAGATCATGCGCACGACGCCGACCTTCTCGATCGGACTGTCATGCGGCAGCTGCACTTTGCCAAGCAGGTAAATGGTGATCAGGATGCCGATACCGACCCAGAAGCTCAGGAACAGATCGCGGCTGAGCACGCCCATGCCCCAGATGAGATCGACGTTGGAGATGAACTTCATCGCTGCGGCGAGTTCGAGGAAACCCATGACGACTTTCACGGAGTTGAGCCAGCCACCGCTCTTGGGCATCGACTTGAGCCATGACGGGAACAGCGCGAGGAGGAAGAACGGCAGCGCAAACACGCTGGAAAACGCCAGCATGCCGACGATGGACCACCAGATCTCCCCTTTCGCCGCCGCAACCATGACGGTGCCGACGAAGGGGACGGTACATGTGAAGCTCGTCAGCGTGAACGTCAGTCCCATGAGAAGCAGGCTCGTAATCCCCTGTCCGCTGCCGGAGGCAACGGTGAGTTTCGTCAGAATGCCCGAAGGGACGACGATTTCGAAAAGCCCGAAAAGGTTGAGGGCGAACACGATGAACACCAGGGCGATGAGGATGTTCATCCAGGGATTCGCAGCGAACTGGTTAATCCCTGACGCCCCGAATATGAGCGCGAGCAATATCCCCAGCCCGGTGAAGGTGAAAATGATGCCGAAGGAATAGATCAGGGCGTCGCGCACGGACTGATACCGCGTCGCGGCCTCGCGCTTGGTGAAGAAGCTCACGGTAATCGGGATCATCGGGAATACGCAGGGCGTGAGAAGCGCCAGGGCGCCGACGGACATGGCCAGTCCGATATAGGTCCAGAGGCCTTCCTCCTTTGCTTTCTCGACGTCGCGTTCGTCACCGTAGCCCAGGGATTCCTCCTCGCCGGCCTCCGCATCCGCGGCATCATCCGACGCACCCGTCGCAGCAGCCTCATCATCGATTGCGGCCGTGGACTCCTCCGTGTCCCCCTCCCCTGATTCCGTTTCGGTCATCGTCGCGTCGTCCGCGGCAGCGTCCGTGGCCGCAGTGTTTCCAGCCTCGATGGTGATGTCGAACGGAATTTCAATCGTGTTGGGAGGAAGGCACATGCGGTCATTGCAGGCCATGAAGGTCACTTCCACAACGGCCTTCTGTTTGCCAGGTTTGGCGGTGGGCTTCACCTTCGCCGTCATGGTGAACGTGACGTCCTCATCGAAATACTCCGTGTCGACGCCGAAGGCTTCGTCGTACTTGACGACCGGCTTCGGCTGCCGCACCTTCCCGGTCCGCGCCAGGGGCGCATCGGCGGCGAACACGATTTCGGTGGGCACCGGGCCTTCCTCCATCGGAGTGACCGAGTAAATGTGCCAGTCGTCATTCAGCTTCGCGGTGACCTTCACCTCGACCGTCGCTCCGACGGAGACTGTGGAACTGACCGGTCGCGCCGACCATTTTGCCGCTTCCTGCGCATGCAGCGCGGAAACGGGGAACAGCATGAGGGCGAGAAGGGAGAACGTCAGCAGATGTTTCATATCAATCGGGGTCTATTGAATGGCATGATTCTCAAGAACAAATAAAATACGAAGTTCCGTCGCCAGCGACAATGACAAAACCCCGTCACCTCCGGTAAGATGCGGTGCGTGGCGTTTTGATTCAAATTTGAAGTAAGAGGCCGGAGACAGACGACGTTGCGCATGCCCGTGTTCCCGCAGGCACGCTCTTTCAGGACATGCTGCACGGGAAAAAGGTCAGTACCGCAGGCGCCCGGAATCGGAACCGCGCTTTTCGAGCTTGATATCCTGCAGCTGCGGGGATTTGAGGCGCAGGACGAAGAAGAAGCTGCGGTAAGCCCCGGCGGGAGTCCACTGGAAATTCATTTCCCAGCAGTGCAGATCCTTGCGGATGTTGATCTGCGGGGCCCCGAGTTCCTTGCCGAAGATGTCGTAGTATCCGCTGAGGGTGAAATGCCAGGTCGGAGTGAGACTGAAAGTCAGGTTCGCCCGGAGGTTCGCATTGCGCGTCTCCCTGTTGGGATTGCTTCGCGATACACGGTAGTCATATCCGAGCGAAAGGTTCCATGGAATACTGAAATTATACGGCGCCTCGAGATCGAGTGCTTTCGTCACTGTTGCGGTGCTGTCTTCGCTCTCCTCGTCCTCGACATCCTTGGACTTCACGGGGTCACCCGCAAAGGTGCTGTTTGAAAGAGAGGTGTTGAGGCTGATATTGAAGCTGGTGAGGCGGGCGATGCCCTGACCGGCTTCCCAGAGGTAGGTATCCACCTCCTTTCCCGCGATACGGGTTTCTGTCCCGTCTTCATTGGTAAGCACGCGTTCATCCTGCCAGACGTACGGAGAAAAAGTCGCGCCGCCCCGCAGCTCGATGAGATTCTGTATGCTCGTCCGGTAATTGAGGTTGATGTTGCCGAGCTTCATGCTGTCCTTGACGAGATTGTAATTCGTCGAAGCGTCCAGCGTGAGCAGCTGGAATTTCCGGGGAGTCTGCGTCGTGTCGTCCTCGCGGGGCGCGAGCTTCATCTCGAAGATATTGGACAGCCGGCCGCTGATCGTCTGCGATTCACCTGCCCCGACGCCGCCGAACACTTCCCCGGGATTGAACGAATACCCGGTGTACGGGTCATAGCGGATTTCCTCTCCTGTGCTGTCCGCATAGGACTGGTAGTACCCCCAGCCATCCGTGGAAAAATCCGGGTTCCAGTTGTAACTGACAGACGGCTGCAACGTGTGGCGGAAGCCGATGACACCGAGCATGTTGGGCTCGAGCATCCCGTAGAGCTTCGTGCTCGCGGAGAGGCTCGCATTGAAGGTGCGCACGGCGAAGAATCCGCTGACATCGCGTGATTCGACCACAGAGTCGGCGGCATTGTAGAAGCGTTCGGTGCGGTGATCGTACCACCGTTCCGTGTAACTGAAGCTGGGGGAGATGGTAAAGAAACCGAATTTCGGAGTCGAGATCAGGCTCAGACGATGCTGCACGCCGCGCCGGTCGAACTGCTCGTTGCCGCTCGTGGTGAAGGTGGAATCCCCGATGCTCTCTGTGCGGCGGACTTCCTTGACTTCGATGCGGTTCTTTGCCTGCCCGGTGTAGCTGAAGCCGATCATCTCGTACCATGCCTGTTCCCCGAAGCCTTCGTCGCTGCGGAAGGGATAGATCTGCGACTGGTTGAACGTTATGTCCGGCAGTGTCGTGACGGAGGTTCCGTCGTCAAGCTTCTGTTCACGCTGCGCCGCGACTGAAATCGACCGGTTCGTGCCTTCCCAAGATTTGGAGTACATGGCACTGCTGCGCACGGACGTCTGCAGCAGCTGGTCGAGATTGTTGCTGAAGTTGTTGATGTACGAGTTCGTCAGGATGTTCACGTCCATCGTCAGCCGCGATGTGGGATCGATCTCCTGGTTATGGTTGATTTTCAGGCTCCAGTCGGTCGAATACTCGTCGTCCGCACGCGCCACATTCCCGATATTGAAACGCTGGCGACCGTAGCTCGCGGTAACGGTCCCGGAAAAATTGTAGCGCAGCGCATAGCGCACTTCACCACGTGCCAGCCAGCCGCCTTTCGAATACCAGTCCCCTGTCAGCGAAAGGTCCCAGTAATCGCTCGCCGCCAGGTAATATCCGCCGTTGATCAGGTAACGGCCGCGGCTCTGATCGAAGCCGAAGGCCGGGAAGATGATGCCCGACGACCGTCCTCCGCTGCTCGGTATGACCGCGAAGGGCAGCCAGAGCAGAGGTATGTCTTCGACATAGAACGTGATGGGGCGTGCGACGACCACCTCGTTCGGCACGAATTTCATTTCCGCAGAGCCGAAGTAGTAGTGCTTGTGATCGGGATTGTCGCAGGTGGTGTAGCGTCCCCCGCCGATGAAATACTCGTTCTCGGAAACCCGCTTGATGCGCTCCCCCAGGTAAAAGCCGTCATCGATGGCCGTCTCTCCCCGCGTGATGACACCCTTCTTTGATTTGAAGTTGTACGTCATCTCCTCTCCCTCGTACTCCTCGCTGCCCTCACGGAACACCGGCGTCCCCGTCAGCGCGCCGTCGCCGGTGGTATCCGAAACGCCGGTCGCCGCGATGGTGGATTGATCCCAGTCGATGGTGATGCGCGCCGCGCTGATCTTTGTACTGCCGTAGTCGATGGCGGCATCGTCGAAGAGCACCATGGATTTGGCGTCCATCTGGTAGACCACCGAATCCTTCGCCCTGTACACGATAATGGTGTCCACCTCGTTCGACACCGGAAAGACATAGACGCTGTCCTCCTCGACACGCATCGGGTCGATGGCGGCAGCCATCAGGGAATCCGCTTCGAGACGGGCAGCCGCGCGCGCATCCTGAGCCGAGTCTCCGGGCAGACGAAGACTGTCTCCTGCAATCCGGAGGCTGTCCACGCTGCGC
>CAJXSA010000112.1 GCA_913060595.1 uncultured Ignavibacteria bacterium | reverse complement strand
GTGCGCGTCGACCTCGGCGGCAACCCGGAAATTCCCGCCATCGTCGATTACGTGGTGGACGTTTCCCGCGGCACGACGCTGGGCCACGGCGACATCAAGGTCTACACGGTCGAACATGTGCTCGCAGCCGTGGCGGGACTGCAGATCGACAACCTCGTCATCGAGATCGACGGCATCGAACCGCCCGTCGGCGACGGCTCGGCAATGCCTTTCGTCGAGGCCCTGCAGCGGGCAGGCATCGAAAAGCAGGAAGCGCCCAAGGATTACCTTATCATCGACCGCACCATACAGTTTTCCAATCCTGAAAAGGAAATCGACATCGTGGCGCTGCCGCTGGACGATTTCCGCATGACGGTGATGGTCGATTACAAGAATCCCGCCCTCGGCAGCCAGCACACGGGCATGTTCAATCTCGAGGAATTCGTTTCGGAATTCGCCTCTTCCCGCACCTTCTGCTTTCTGACGGAGGTCGAGCAGCTGCACGACGCGGGACTCATCAAGGGCGGCAGTCTCGACAACGCGGTGGTCATCGTCGACCGTGAGATCGAGGAAGACGACCTCGACGCCATCGGCAAGAAACTCAATCTCGACGAGGACATGCGCCTCAACGACCACGGCTTCCTCAACGACATCACACTGCGCTACAAGAACGAGCCCTCGCGACACAAGCTGCTCGATCTGCTGGGCGACCTCACCCTGGTGGGCGTGCCGCTCAAGGCGCAGATTCTCGCTGCGCGGCCGGGGCACGCCTCGAACGTGGAGTTCGCGAAAATGATCCGCAAACTCTACCTCGAAAAGCGCCTGGTCAAGAAATATCAGCATGAAAAGAAGCAGGGCGTGATTTTCGACATCAACGCCATCGCGGAAATTCTTCCGCACCGCTACCCCTTCCTGCTGGTGGACAAAATCGTCAGCCTCGAAATCGACAAGAAAATCGTCGGCATCAAGAACGTGACCATGAACGAACAGTTCTTCCAGGGACATTTCCCCGGTCAGCCGGTGATGCCGGGCGTGCTCATCGTCGAGGCCATGGCCCAGTGCGGCGGCATTCTCATGCTCAACAGCATCGGCAACGTGAAGGAAAAACTCGCGCTGTTCTCCACCATCGACAAGGCGAAGTTCCGCCGGCCCGTCGTTCCCGGTGATCAGCTCGTCATGGAAATCGAAATGGTCAACCGCCGCCGCAACCTCATCCAGCTGCGCGGCAAATCCTACGTCGACGGCGAACTCGCCGCCGAGGCCGAAATGATGGCAGCCGTCGTGGACAAGAAGACCAGCAAACCGAAAACAGACTGAAACGGTATTTCATAGCCCCATTCACCAGGCAATACAGGTATGCCCACTATTCATCCCTCCGCCATCGTCGACAGCAAGGCGGAAATCGCTGAAGACGTCGTCATCGGCCCCTTCACCACCGTGGAAGCGGATGTCGTCATCGACGCCGGAACGGTTATCGACTCTCACGTACGCGTCGACAACGGCGCACGCATCGGAAAAAACTGCCGCATACACCAGGGGACCGTGGTGGCGACACCGCCGCAGGACCTGAAATACGCCAATGAGAAAACGGAATTCCATCTCGGCGACAATTCCACAGTGCGCGAATACTGCACGCTCAATCGCGGCACGACGCATTCGTGGAAAAGCAGCGTCGGCAGCGACTGCCTGCTCATGGCCTACGTGCATGTCGCGCATGACTGCCTGGTCGGCGATCGCGTCATCATCGCCAACTCCGCACAGATGGGAGGACACGTTCTCATCGGCGATTGGGCCATCATCGGCGGACTCGCCGCCATCCACCAGTTCAGCCATATCGGTGCGCACTCTATGATCGCCGGAGGCGCCAAGGTCGTCAAGGACGTTCCGCCCTACGTGCTCGCCGGCTCATGGCCCGCGCAGTTCGAGGGACTCAACAGTGTCGGTCTGCGCCGCCGCGGCTTCTCGCGCGAAGCCATCGACGCCATCGACCGCACGTACCGGGCGATTTACCGCTCAGGCATGAACGTGTCCCAGGCCGTCGACTGGGTGAAAGAAAACATCGAACCGCTGCCCGAAGTGCAGAACATACTCGACTTCATTGCCGGGAGCGATCGCGGCATCATGAAGCTCGCGGGCTCCGGCAGACAGCACAAAGCATAAGGAACTTCCATGCCATCACTGAACATCGGTGTGATCGGACTCGGCCACCTCGGCTCCCTGCATGCGAAAATGCTCGCACAGGCAGACGGCGCCGCGCTCACAGCGGTCTATGACACCGACACGGAAAAAGCATCAAAAATCGCAGAAGAATACGGCACGCGTGCCGCGGATAGCATTGAGGACCTGTTTGACAGCGTCTCCGCGCTGACCATTGCCACGCCGACGTCGACGCATTTCGACATCGCGTCCGCAGCCATCCGGCGCGGCATCCCCGTCTTCCTCGAAAAGCCCATCACGGAAACCGTCGCCCAGGCGCGCGACCTCAACGCACTCGCCGCCGAGCATGGCGTCATCATTCAGGTCGGTCACATCGAACGCTTCAATCCGGCGATCGTCGCCCTTGACCAGTACAACATCGCCCCGCTTTTCGTTGAATCCCACCGCCTCGCACAATTCAATCCCCGCGGTACCGACGTCGCCGTCGTGCTTGACCTGATGATACATGACATCGACATTATCCTCTCCCTCGTGAAAAGCGACGTGCAGTCCATCGACGCCAGCGGCATCGCCGTGGTGTCGGAATCCGCCGACATCGCCAATGCGCGCATCACCTTTACCAACGGATGCGTGGCCAACATCACCGCCAGCCGCATCTCCCAGAACCGCATGCGGAAAATGCGGCTGTTCCAGAAGAACGCCTACCTGTCGATCGACTTCGGACAGGGTCTCGCCGAGGTTTTCCGTCTCGTGGACGCCGACGACGACAGCGTTTCGCCGACGTACATGCTGGGCATGATCGACCAGGGATCAGTCAAGCGCAATATCGTCTACGAACAACCGCCCGTCCCCAAGGATCACAATCCGCTCAAGTACGAGCTGCAGCTCTTCGTCGACGCCGTGCGCAACGGTACGCAGCCCATCGTCGACGGCCTCGCCGCACAGCAGGCCCTGGAAGTCGCGGAAGAGATTGTATCGAAAATCAACAGCTGATATCAGATTGCAGATTGCAGATTGCAGATGACAGATTGCGGAGGTGAGCAAGTCTGCTATCTGTCATCTGTCATCTGCAATTTGCTATTTGCTATTTAAACCCCCGGCGCCGTTCGATGATGTGATAGGCTTCGTTGATTTCCATGGACTTCTTCGAGGCCGCAGCCTGCAGTTCCGGTCCCAGCGTGGCAACGCGGTCCGGATGATACTGCCGCATGAGATCCCGGTAGGCCTTCTTTATCTCGGCTTCTCCGGCATCGGGCGTCAGACCAAGCACACCGAAGTAGTAGGCGTCGTCTTTCTCCCCCGGTTTGTGCCGTCCCTCCTTCCTGCCGCCGCTGCCATGCGTGCCCCTGCCCTGCTGCGAACCGCTGCGCTGCCGTCCGCCGTCTGACTCTGCATGCTGCGAACCGGACTCCGCCCCACCCCGTTCGGCGTTTCGCAGTTCCTCATCAAAGTCGTTCAGCTCCTGTTCGTCCTTCGAGAAAGAATCCACCACGTCGTTGATGGTACTTTTCAGGATGCGATTGATCCTGCGGAAAATCTGGGAGTAACTCATTGTTGCATCATTCCTTTGTTCCATTCTCGATACAGGCCATCACGCGGGTGAGCGCGGCCAGGCCAGCGGTTTCGCCGCGGAGACGCCGGGGGCCGAGGGACAGCACCTCGGCGCCATGCCTGCGCAGCATGTCGATTTCCGCCTCGCTGAAACCGCCTTCGGGACCGACCAGCAGCGCGATCGGACGCATGTCCAGCTTCAGCCCTTCCGGCACCGCATCCCGCGGTGCGCTTTCGTGAAACAGCAGCAGGCGCGCTCCTCCGCTGTTCCCGGGAAATGCAGTCAGGTGCTGAGGGGAGAAGACTTCAGGGATGCGTCCGCGCATGCACTGCTTGGTCGCGGTCTGTGCGAGCTTCTGCAGGCGCTCACGCCGCACGGAACGGGCGACGCAACGCTCCGTCAGCAGCGGAAGGAAACGGCACATACCGAGTTCCGTGCCCTTCTCGACAAGCCAGTCAAGCTTGCCGTGATTCTTCAGCACCCCCTGGCAGAGCGTCACCTGCACCGAAGGTTCATTGTACGCCTCATGCACCGTCGTCACGCGGCACCGGCTTTCCTCCCGCCCGATGTCTTCGATCACCGCTTCCGCCATGCGCCCGTCGCCCGCCGACAGCAGCACCGCATCCCCCACGTGCAGCCGAAGCACACGGCTCAGATGCCGGTGCTCTTCCGCGCGCACGGTCGGGTCGGAAAAATCATTGAGCAGAAAGAGGTGCATGGGATTGGTTGATAAGAAATGAAAATTCGTACGGCATTGCGCGCATCGCAATATATGAAAGATGGAATGAAGGAATGATGGAAAGATGGGGCATCGGGTCAGCCAAAACGACGTTGAAGATACTTCATGAACTGACTGAGCTGCCTGCTGACATCCTGAGTGGCATTGATCAGCAATTCGATTTCCTCCTCCGGGAGCTGTTTTTCGCGGCGAGCGACATGGAGCATTGACCGCACTTCTCCCGCGGAGCCCTTTGCAATGCTCAGGTGATGGACAAACTCTTTCATGGATTTCCGTTCGAATCCTTCTGCGATGTTGTTCATTATTGAAAGTGAAGCCCCACGGAGCTGCTCAGCAAAGCGGTAGTCCCTGCGATGCCGGGCTGCGTCAATCAGCGGACGCAACGCCTCGAGCAATGTATCCGCTTCTTTCCAAACGGGCAGTTCCTCGAAAGTGATGTACAGCATGACATTCTCCCATGTATGTCACATAGAATGCTTCTTCGCCGTGTTCAGCGGCACCGCAACACGCATATTTCCATCATTCCATTTTTCCCATTTTTCCATATCCCCCTCCAGGAAGTACGCACACCCTGGATGTGATTAAAACGCCACCCCCACATCGATGATCCATTCCCCGCGACGGGATTCGTTCCAGGCGCGGTCGATGCGAAGGACGATGCCGTAGGGCAGGAGGAAGTGGAGGCCTGCGCCGTACCCGCGGGGCATGTCCGCGAATTCCGGGCGTTCGTCTTTGTCCCAGACCGTGCCGATATCGCCGAAGATCGCCGCGTACAGTCCGAGCTTCCATGTGGCGAACTGCCGGATGGGAACTTCCGGGACGGTCACGTACAAACGCGGCACGATCGGGATGCGCAGCTCGATGAATGCGCCGCCCGCATTTTCCCCTTCCAACTCTTCGAAAAAATGTCCGCGAATGCGCTCGGAGAAACCGAAAAAGTGATGCTCGTAATTCGGGATGGCAGGACCGCTGCTCAGCCGCGTGAAGGCGCGCAGCGCGAGGGAGAGATCCTTGTAGAGAGGCTTGTACACGCGTACGTCGGCATGGTAGGACATCATGTCCACCGCGCCGATGCCGAATCCCTTTTTGGCGACATAGATTGATCCGTAAATGCCGCTGGTCGGGTATTCCGCAAGATTGCGCGTGTCGTGGCTGGCGCCGAAGCCGACCGTCAGGTAGCGGTCGATGCCCATGTCGTTGATGGTGCGGCCGGTGCGGTTCTCCGATACCTCGAGGTAATTGTACGCGCCGTACAGCCAGACGCTGCGAAAGGGATCGAGCCGCTTGCCAAGCATCTGCGAGACGGAGTAGTGTATCTCGTCGAAATTCGGTCCTTCGCCCCGCGACTGCATGCTCTTGTTTTCCACGCGGGACCAGGCGAAGCCGGTCTGTGTGAACAGCTGGTCGTCACCGAAAATCCAGGGATTGGAGTAGCTCAGGGACACCCACGGATTGTAGCCGAGCACGAAGCCGGCGAAGATCTTCTCATTGCGGCCGCGGAAATTTTCATGCTTGACGCCGATGCCGTAGTACCAGTGGTCCCAGTTGCGGTCGACGATGCCGAACATGGGCACCGGGTACAGATACCAGCGCTCGTCCACTTCGATGAGCAGAATGGTGCTGTCCATCGGTGGCCAGGTGATTTCCACGCGGTTGAACAGTCCGAGACTGTATATCCGGGATTTGGCGAACTCAATTTCTTCGAGGTTGATGGTGTCGCCGACGTGAAGCGTCACCTCGCGCAGTATCGTTTCCGGCTGCGTGACGCGATTGCCGAGCACTGCGAAACCTGCGATGACCGGTGCCGCCGGCGGCGCGAGAGAGTCCCCATCCGTCACGAGCGTGCCCGTTCCCGCAAGGGGAACCGAACGCGGCACCGGCATGCTGTCAGGGGTTGACGCAAGCGAATCCACCTGCTGCCCTAACAGCAGAACGTCCTGACCTGGGAGGATCAGACCGGTGACCATGAAAACGAGAAAGAAGAAACGCTGTTTCACCCGGCGCCCTTTCAGAAACGCACGGAAAACTGCGCGGTGGTCTGCAGTTCCGCCTGCCCGCCGGGCAGACGCAGCAGCTGCGCGCGGGCGTACAGATCCACGAATTCGTTGAAGCGCGCTGCCGCCCAGGCCGCGTCGATGGCGCTGAGCACGTGGTTGAGAATGATCAGGTTGAGAATGGTATCGGCCGTGTTGTAGAAGTCGTTCGCTTCGCCGCGCAGTCCGGAATAATACAGGAAGTTGGCCGACGCGTCCCAGTAATTCCCGGCGTTCTTGTCGTCCCAGCCGTAGGAATACTGGTTGTACTTGCCGATCAGTTCGTAGTACTGCTGGTCCCCGTACGGAGGCAGCTTGTGAGAGAACACGGGAATGGCCAATTCAGTGGTGTGCATGGCGTCCCAGTCCACACGTTCCCAGGGCGGCAGTGTCTCGTCGGGATTGATGGTGATATGCACCGCGTTCTCCCCGCCTTCGAAATCTTTCGCGTTGTCGTTGAGCCACCGGGCATACTTGACCACGTTCCAGTGCTCATCGGCATAGGCCTCATACACGGACGTCTGATCATCGCCCCGATTGTTCTGATCGATGTTGTAATACCAGAGCGCGCCTTCAACTGCCGCGAATATGCCTGCAAGCCAGTAGCTGCCCGCGTACAGTTCGCCGCTGCCGGGAATCACAAGCGAAAAAAGCCCGGCGAGAAAGGGAGACTTCTTGCTGTACACGGGATCCACGGGCGGCATCGCGAAATGCGGCGCCCATGCCGGCGGTGTTTCCTGCAGGGCGCGTCCCGTGCCGTAGCCCTTCATCTCGAGAACGACGGATACGGGCGCACCCTCCTGCGGTGCGGCCACGGAGGCTTCCTGCACGGGCTGCTGCGCCTGCAGCGTACCCGCGATGAGAACAATGATGAGGAAAAACATACGCATGGATAATCTGCCTGTCATGGTGTTTTGCGTCAACATGGCATCATTTATTGCAGCGGACAAGGACAAAATCCGTCTATCCCCTTCCGCGCAGGGTTCAATCTGTCAGAACTTCACTTCCTCCTCGGGCGGGGGCAGTGCGTCATGCGGGATGCGCGTTTCAAGGTTCTCGAAACGTGCGTACTCGGAAATCCACGCCAGTTCAATTTCCCCGATTTCACCGTTTCGCTGCTTGGCGATGATAACCGACGCCTTGCCCTGGTCTTCAGGCGGCACGTCCTGATCCTTGTTGCGGTGAATGAACATGACGACGTCGGCATCCTGCTCGATGGATCCGGACTCGCGCAGGTCGGCCAGCATCGGTTTGCCGCCCGTGCGCTGCTCGACGCTGCGGTTGAGCTGCGAAAGGGCGATCACCGGTATGTTCAAATCCTTTGCCAGTCCTTTCAGCGAGCGGCTGATGGACGCGATCTCGCGTTCACGGCTTTCGCGCACCATGGGCGCGGACATCAGCTGCAGGTAGTCGATCATGATGAGGCGGACGCCGTGCTCATGCACCATGCGACGCGCCTTGGCGCGCAGTTCGAGAATGGATATGCCCGGCGTGTCGTCGATGAAGATGTTTGCGCGTTCGAGCTTGCCGACGTATTTGGCGAGACGGTGGTGGTCCTGCTCCCTGATGCGCCCGGTGCGCACCAGCTGCATGTTGACGCGGCCTTCGGCGCAGAGCAGGCGAAGGGCCAGCTGATCGCTTGCCATCTCGAGGCTGAAGATGCCGACCGGCAGGTTGTAGTCGATCGCGGCGTTGCGCGCCATCGACAGGGCCAGGGCGGTTTTTCCCATTGAGGGACGCGCTGCGAGAATTATCAGGTCCGTCGGCTGCCAGCCGCCGGTTTTGTCGTCCAGCATACCGTACCCCGAGGGAATTCCGGTCACACCGGTATGCTGCTGCGAGATCTCGTAAATGCGCTTCAGCAGCGGCTTGATGATGCTGCTCACCTGCGTGAAGCTCTGTTTGATATGCTTCTCGGAGAGCTTGAAAATCTTTTCTTCCGCGGCATCGATCAGCTCGAACGCGTCGCTGCTGTCGAGATAGCAGTCTGTCACAATGCCGGTGTTGATCTCGATCAGGTTGCGCTTGATGGCTTTCTCGAGCACGATGCGGCAGTGATGCTCGACATGCGCCGGGGAAATGACTTCGTTTGTCAGTTCCGTGAGATAATACATGCCACCCACGGACTCGAGCATGTCGGCGCGGCGCAGATCCTCGCCGACCGTGATGAGGTCGATGGGCTCCTGCTTCTGGAAGAGGCGCGTGATCGCGTCGAAAATTGTTCGATGGGCGTCCTTGTAGAACGCATCGCGCTCGAGAAGCGAGAGGACATTGGATACAGTCGCCTCGGGCTGCAGGAGCATGGCGCCCAGAACGGCCATCTCCACGTCCACCGCCTGCGGCGGCACGCGTCCGGCATTGCTCCCGCTCTCGCGCTGCTCCCTTCGCTCCGGCGCTGCGCCGCCACGCGCAGCGCTGCGGCCTTCGTCGGGCGCAGGCGGCGCGTCGAAGCTGCTCATATGCGGTTCCTGCGGCGGAGGGATGTCGCTCATGCCTGTGCTCCCTTCGCGGCGGCGGCCATGCGCTCGTCGTAGAGTGCCCGGAATTTCTGCACGTCTTCCCAGGTGGGACGCTTCCAGTTGGGATTGCGCAGCAGCGCCGCCGGGTGATAGGTGACGATGAGGGGAATGCCCTGATACGTGTGCGTCTCCGCGCGCAGCCTGGTCAGCGAGTCCTTGCTCCGCAGCAGCGTCTGCGCCGCGATGCGTCCGAGCGCCAGCATGACCTTGGGCTGCAGCAGAGCGAGCTGTTTGTGCAAGTAGGGTTCGCATTGCTCGACTTCCGCGGGCAACGGATCACGGTTGTTCGGCGGACGGCACTTGAGGATGTTGCAGATGAAGACATCCTCCCGCTTGAAATCCACCGCTTCGAGAATTTTGTCGAGCAGCTTTCCCGCCCGTCCGACGAAGGGTTCCCCCGTTTTGTCCTCTTCCGCCCCGGGCGCTTCACCGACGAGCACCACATCGGCGTTCGGGTTCCCCACGCCGAACACGAAACGATTGCGCGTTTCACCCAGCGCACACTTCGTGCAGTTGCATATCAATTCATCGAGCTGGGCGAGCGTACGAGCGGTATTCCAGGCCTCCGTCACGGTTCCTCCTTCTTCTGCCAGACCGGCCGCGGCGAGCTCTGCCTCGCGGAGGATCTGCTCCTCGAGGTACAGCGTCTCCCCGAAACGTTCTTTTTGCTGGCGCAGGTAGCGGGAAATATCTGACACGGTCTTGCGGTGTTGGTTCGGACGTAGAAATTACGACAGGGAGGACAGAAGTTCAACGGAGACGTCTGCGCATCCCGGGATACAGGATCAGGATGTGCGATGCAGCGACGCGGCGTGATCGAGTATGGTATCGGCGAGCGCGTGCTTGGACATCAGATCAAGGCGCTCTTCCCTTCCGTCGGAGAACAGCAGCGTTGCGACGTTGGTGTCGCTGCCGAAGCCGGCACCTTCGACGCGGGGGTTGTTGAGCACGATCATGTCCGCGTTTTTTTCACGCAGCTTGCGGGCCGCATTCGCATGTTCATTCTCCGTCTCGAGCGCAAAACCGATGAGCACGCCCCCATCGCGTTCACGTCCCAGGGTCGCGAGGATGTCACGCGTGCGCACGAGCGAGAGAGCGAGTCCCTCTGCGTTCGAGGGATCCTTCTTGATCTTTTCTTCAGCGGGTACGGCGACGGTGTAATCTGCCACTGCGGCGGTCAGAACGGCGATGTCCCAGTCCGCCTTCCGCTTCGCGACGGCGTCGAACATCTCTGCGGCCGTTTCGACGTCCACTCGCGTCACGCCCGCGGGCGTATCGAGCGTGACGGGACCCGCGACGAGGGTGACGTCCGCGCCGCGTCGGGCCGCCGCTTCCGCGACAGCGAATCCCATTTTGCCAGAACTGCGGTTTCCGATGTAGCGGACGGGATCGAGGGGCTCGCGCGTGGGACCGGCGGTGACGAGCACCTTCCTGCCGTCGAGGTCCTGCGGGGAGGCCAGCAGCGCTTCCGCGGCGGCCACGAGCACCGGGGTATCGGGCAGACGCCCCGGTCCGACGAGTCCGCTGGCCAGTTCGCCGCTTTCGGGTTCGACGATGCCGACACCCCGCCTCCGCAGGATATCGATATTCTCCTGTGTCGCCGTATGCACGTACATGTCCGTATCCATCGCGGGAGCGACGAGCATCGGACAGCGGACGGCCAGGGCGAGCGAGGTGAGTGCATTGTCGGCGAAGCCGTGGGCGAGTTTCGCCAGCGTGTTGGCCGAAGCCG
>CAJXSA010000111.1 GCA_913060595.1 uncultured Ignavibacteria bacterium | reverse complement strand
GGCATGCCGGCCTGGTAACCCACATGCGAATTCGAGTGCAGGTCGTACTTGCCATAGAAGTACGGATTGCCTTCGACGCTGTTCTGATGATGCGTCGGCCATGCCGCCTTCAGCGCGCTGAGGGAACTGTAGGTCGTGCCGTCCCACCGCCACTGCTGACTGCCGCTGCCGTTGTGCTGGAAAGCGTTGTAATCGAACAGCGCCTGACTCTCACGGTAGTAATTGTATATCGGGTAGAAGGTGCCGTCGCCGTCGTACGCAATCCAGTTGTTGGCGATTTTCACGTCGTACAGGGTCGAGGACTGCCCGTACTCGTACAGGCCGTAGCAGGTGGAACTGTTGTTGAACAGGTTCACCGAATTGTACACGATGTCCGCGTACTCGGCGTAGCTGACGTACAGGCCGTATATCGACGAGGTGCCTTCGCAGACGACCATGTTGTTGTACACCTTGCCGCGATTTGCGGTTGAGGACAGCGCGTTGTTGATACGATAGATGTAGAGTCCGTAGTCATGCGACTCCACGTAGTTGTTCTCGATGATCGGTCCGTCGTTCGGATAATAAGCATAGATGCCGTAGCCGCTTGAGCTCGTCCACGTGCCGGACTTGCGCTGCTGCACCCAGTTGTCCATCACGCGCAGGGCGACCGAACGATAGAGATACATGCCGTAGTAGTAGTAATCCTGCACCGTGTTGCCGATGAACTGGTTGCCGACAGCATCGGTGAGGGAACTGGTCGATGAGGCACCATTCCAGCGAATGCCGTAGTACCCGCTGTTGATCTCGTTGTCCTTGATCAGGTTGTAATTGCCCCAGTCGCCGTAGGAGCTGTAACTCGTGGTGCTCGAAGCGCAGATGCCAATGTGATAGCTGTTCGTCGTATTCGCCGGCAGATTGATCACGCAGTCGGTGATCTCGTTGTAACTCGCCGAATTGGTGAACAGGAAGCCGTAGCCATAGGACGGGTCGGTCGAGTTGATCGTCAGGTTGCGGAAGCGGAAGTAGTCCGCGCCGTTGAGCATCACCACGGCCTGGTACTGCGGGGCGGCGTAGGTGAGAATGCGGCTCGCCGCGTTGCCCGTGCCACCGTCAAAGGTGATGGAGTTTCCGCCGCCAGCACCGGCGACCGGACTGAGCAGCACCTGCTCATTGTATGTTCCAGCCGCGACCTGGAAGATCACCGAACCGGAGACACCCAGCAGATCCAGCGCCGCGACCGCGTCGCCGAAGCTGGTGAAATTCGTGTTGCCGCTGCCTGCGGGATTGATCGTGTACGTGCCCGCGAGCGGCGCCATGAACATGCGCGATCCCGCCGGCGCGGTCACGCTCGGCGTGTGCGTCGTGGCGTTGATCGAGAAGTTCACGCACTCGGCGTCGATGTAATTGCCTGTCGGAGCAGCTGCGCTGGCGTCATACACCAGCCAGAAGTAATTGTCGCCGCCGGACGGGGAAATCGAACCGCTGAAATTGAAGGTCGACGGGGCCGCGGGCGGGGATGCCACGGTCGCACCGACCTGGTTGGCGAGCGAGAAGTTCGGATTGCTGCCCGTGTAGAACAGCTTCGCGTTCGTGATATCGGCAACATTGGTCGTGCCGTTCGTGTTGAAATTGAACGACCAGGTCTGTGCCGTGGCACAGTCGCCGCTCATGTTTACTTTCAAACGAAGAATTTCCAGGTTGCTCACGCCGGGAGATGCCGGACCGAGGTTCGGCTGCTCGGCGATCGAGGAGGAGTAGCTCAGTGCGCTGCCCTGCTTCACCTCGATGGCGTCCACGGCCATGTCGCTGGTGAAGCTCGTGGCATCCTGTCCGCGAAAGCGGATGCGCACATTGCTCTGATTGGCGAACGCGGGCATGCAGATCACCGCCTGGGTGTACGATGCGCCGTTCGAGCCGTGCTGCTGGCCGGACTTTGACCACACCGTCGTCCAGCTCGCGCCGCTGTTGCTCGAAACCTGCACGGACAGCGTGCCCATCGCCGAGCCGTACATGTGATAGTAGAAAGAGAATACCGGGTTCGACAGCGTCGAGAAGTTGAAGTTCGCCGTCAGGTAGTCGTAGGCGCCATTCCCTGAAGAACTGGTTTCTGTATAGAAGTACCATGTACTGTTATGGCCGGTGGAAGGACCGGTACCGCTTGATCCGGTGCCGCCGCTGTCACGCTGCCACATGTTATACGTGCCGCCGCCGGTGGTCCATGCACCGGTGCCGCTTTCAAAACCTTCGAAATACGGGAAGCTGCTTACCTGCGCCTGCGACGCCGCCGGAAACGCCAGAAAGGCGCCCACGAGCAGCAGCAGCGGCAGAAAAGCGGCTGCGCTTCCCCTGCTTTTGCAAGCTGTCCTGATTCTTGTCATACGTTCACCTGTAAATTATTAAAAGGGACAGGGTAGAAATCATGCGTCGGATCAAGGCTCCGCCCGGTGCGGATCACCCCGCAAAGGGAAGGAAAGCCATGGAATGACGGTCTTGTTCAAGGAAGATAGGAAGCGTTTCCCTATAAGCGCAAGGCAAATGGGAATTTTTTTCACAGTGTGAAAAAAAACCATGGCAGTATTGACGTCAGTTCACATCCTGTAGCTGTGCGGGGCAGCAAAATGGAGAGAAAATGCGAGATTTTCTTCGATTTTCGGCAATATCTCATCGGATAACGCCTGTGCCATCATTCATCGGAGACGATGTGACGATTTGTCACAACACGATATGACCTGTGTGTCCGTGCAACAGCAGAATACGTTTGGGCAGGAGAACGTCAGGGAAGGCGCCCCAGCAGCTCCCGGGCCTGCGCGGCTTCCGTGGAAGATGGGGCATGTTTGATGCAACGGGTGAGATATTCCCGCGCACGCGCGGTATTCCCCAGCTGATCGAGCTGGAGACGGGCGGCGACCAGATACCAGGAGGGATAAGAGGTGGGTTCGCGTTCGAGCGCGCGGTCATACAGGCGCTCTGCGCGATCATACAGTCCGAAACGGGCGGAGAGCCCGCCCGCGGTCATGAGCAGAAAAGCGTCCTGCGTGCCGCCGGTCACGGCGCTGTCCAGCAGCATTCGCGCTTCCTCTGCGGAAAGCTCCTTTTGCAGCGGCAGCAGCAGCGCCCGCTCGGGCCACGTGGGGAAGGTCCGATCAAAGGATGGCAGGAAACTCGTGACAAGTCCCCTCTCCCCCACCTGCCAGGCGGAGAGTAGCACGCGCATGGTGAACTCGCGATAGAAACGCGGCGGGGCCGCGGGTTTCAGCGGATCGGTCGCGGTGGCGTCCCTCTCCAGCGACTGCAACAGCCAGTTCAGTTCCTCTCGCTTTCTGGCAGGCTCACGAAGCTGCAGCGTGGCGCTCAGGTACTCGGCGCAGCTGACGTCCCGGCGGTACCCGGTGGCGATCAGACGGCGCATCGCGTGGAAATACCGTCGCTCTTCACCGCCGGAACGGTAGAACTTGCGGAGATTCTCCCACGCAGTGAAACTGTTCATCGGGAGAATGAGGCCCTCATCCATGACGGCGATCTGTTCAAAACGCGCGGCGGAGGTCTCTTCGTCGATATTGACGGCGAGCCAGAGCAGAAACTGGGAAAGCACGACGGCAGCGAGGCCGGGAAGTACGGCGGAGAGCTGCAGGCTTCCGCGCGCATGCAGCGACTTCAGCAGCACCGCAGCCAGCAGGAGGCAGCCGAGCACGGCGAAGGCCGCCACGTCCCAGTCGCGGGCGAGCCCGAGAAAGGTGTTGCCGAACACGAGCAGCGTCAGTCCGCCAGACGCCGCCGTCAGTCCGAGCAGCACCGCCGGCTGCCGCAGCAGGCCCCTGCGCGCGGCAAGGAACAGCAGAACGGGAAGCAGTATCAGCACGCCCCCCAGTGTCAGGAAGAGGACGTTGCCGATATCCATCCAGCGCGCGGGCGCAGACAGAACATAGTTCTGCCACCCGGTGGCCAATCCGTCGACGATGCGTTCATACGGTGCAAGTGCGACGATGTACGCATTGTCGCCGCTGCCGCCTGCGAGGTACAGCAGTCCGACACCGGCCGCAGGAAGCAGCATCAGCAGCCAGGCGGCGCGGCGCAGGGGGAAACTCCCCTCTTCACCGCGGTATTTCCAGTGCAGAAGCAGCAGATAGGACGGCAGCCAGACCACGGCGCTGGCACCGAACAGCATCGCAGCGAGCAGCAGCACACCCGGCAGCCAGACGGGAAGCAGTCCGCGCATGCTCATCCATACGGCGGTGAGATACGCGATGCTCAGGCCGTACACGATGGCATACAGCTCGATGTACCCGAAGAAGACCAGGGAACCTGTCGAGGCGAGCAGCAGCAGCGCGAGCAGCAGCACGGTGCTCCCGCGCTCCCGCAGCGTGAGGAAAAACACTCCCGCGGCGGCCACGATCATGCCGAGCACACCGGCGAGGACAAACGGCATGCGGATGTCCTCCGGCTGGAATCCCCGCGCGACTGCGTCGAGCAACTGCCCGGTCATCCAGGCGCTGGGCTTGATCATGCTGTTCTCATAGCCGGGAACGGTCATGCTGCGCAGCAGTTCGGCTGGATACCAGGTGCCGTCCCCGAGAAAGGCGTAGCCGACGTTGATCTGCCAGGCCAGCAGTCCGGCACCCGCGGTCAGCAGCAGCGCGAGCACGGGACGCATCGCGGCACCGGAGCGACCGGACGATGTGCTGTCCTTCTCTTCTCTCGCGAGAAAACGCACTGCGACAGGCGGCAGCAGAAACAGAAGCGGCAGCCAGGCCAGCAGCATCGCCCACGACGTATCGAGGGTGCCGAAGAAATCCAGTCCCCAGAGGCGCGCGCCCTCCGGCGCAAGCAGTCCCACGGCTCCGCGCAGCAGCACGAACACCGCCAGCGCGATGAGCACGCTTCTGCTGCCCGCGGAGAGCGCTGCCGGAGCGGCTGCTGCCGATGCCGATTTCTTTTTCGCTGCCATTCTGCGTTTCTCCCCTGTCATGGAAACTGAAGCCGCTGGAGTTCCAGCGAGCCGATGCGCTGCCGCGCAGCGTCCATCATGCGCTGCTGCATGGAGGCATCGGAAACACGATGCCCCTCCGGCGCGGCCAGGAATTGCTGATAATGCATGATCGCTGTGTCCGCGTCGGCACCGGGACCCGAGGACCATGCCTGACCGAGATAGTAATGCGGCAGTGTGAAAGCCGCATCCATTTCCAGCGCACGCGCGAGCACGTCGCGGGCCGCCGCAAGCTCACCCGCGTTCAGCAGCATGCGTCCGCAGGTCACGGCGAGTATGCTGCTCTGCGCGATGACACGCGCTGCGCGCAGCATGACGGCGGGATCGGCATCCCCGCCTCGCACTTCCACGGCGTACTGGGCCGCGGCGAAATCCACCAGCGGATGTTCCCCGGCGACGTCGCGGAAACGGCCGAGCCGCAGGGAAAAGTAGTCCGCCGCACCCGCACCGAGTGACGCCAGGTAGGGTATCTGCTGCATGAACTCGGCGTAGAGTTCGATGAATGCAATGCGCGGTCCTGCATACAGCACGCCGTCGTCGCGCGCGCCGGCCGCGGCAATCTTATCTTCGAGCGAGAGGAACACCCCGTCCAGGTACTCCTTCTGCTGCGCTCCCTGCAGCGATGAGAGCAGCTGCAGCATGAGCTTGCGGTAGTCGTCGGGATAACCGACCATTTCCACTTTCTTGCGTATGGCCCAGGCCATGGCTTCGCCGTCGCCGGTGCTCTGATAATACTTCCGGAGATGCTCGTAGCCGTTGAGTGCGAAGTCACCGGTGACCAGGTCGTCGTCGAGTTCCATCACGGCGCGAAAACGCCGCTCGGAGCTGTCGTCATCCACGTTGACCGCGATCCACGGCAGCACGGCCACCAACGCCGCGCACGCGGCGAGATAGTACAGGTAGCTGCGCTCGCTTTCCTCCCGGCGACGCAGCATGACCACCGCGAAGACGCCCGCGGCGAGGCCGAAGCCCGCGTTCACATCCCAGTCGCGGGCCATACCGAAACAGGTGTAGCCGAAGACGAGCAGAAATCCGAAGTACAGCACATGCGACAGCATGATGACTTCCTCAGCCGTCCATGCCCGCTTTCTCCACGGCACGAAAAGCAGGACGAGCAGCGCCGGACCCGCGGCGAGCGCGAGCATGTTGGCGATGTCGACAAGATGCGCCGGCGCGAGCAGCGTGTAATGCTGCACCGCCCCTTCCTCACCGAAGGGATGCAGCGCGAGAATGACGCGGCTCCCCTCGGTGGCGATGCCGCTTGCGAAATAGAATATGCCTCCCGCAACGAGCACGGCGCCGGTGGCGATCAGCAGGGTGCGAAGCGTGACCGCGGCGCGCAATCGCTCATTCCGCGCTGCGAGCGTCAGCAGCAGGCCGGGCAGCGCCATGAGCATCATCACATGGAACAGCGCCATGAGAACGAACACGGCGATCAGCCAGAGCGGAGACATCGTTCCCCGCAGCACCGCGAGACTCATGACAAGAAAGATGCCAAGCGCGGCAAAGGCGAAGGTGTAGTACTCGACGTAGCCGAAGAAGAACAGCAGTCCGGGCGTGAGCAGCATCAGCGCGGTCAGCGCCAGACGCTGCGCGCCCCCGTCGGCCGCCCTGCGCAGCAGCGTCAGCATGACCGCGATGAACAGTCCGCCGGCGAGGGCGCCGTATATCCACCACGCGAGCTGCGGCTGCGCGGTCAGCGTGCCGGACGCTTCGACGTCGATCACCGCCAGTGAGGTCTTCGCGAGCAGCCAGGCGGTCAGCGGTGCGGAGCCCGGCGAGAAAAGGACATCCTCGGACACGGGCAGACCTCGGACATAGCGGAAATGCTCGGCGAGATAGGACGCGCCGTCCCCGAGAAAGAACGTGTCCATGCGCAGCAGCCAGAACAGCACCGCGGCACCCGCGCCGGCAGCCAGGGCGATCAGCGACAGCCGCGGCCCGTCGTACAGCGTTTCCTTCCAGCGGTACGTCCGGTAAAACAGCGGCGTTGCGTACAGCACCCCCGCGACCGCGATGAGCAGCTGAACCCACAGCGGCAGGAAGCCGCCGTAGTTCAGTCCCCAGAGGCGCAGATCAGGGAACTGCGCCGCGAGCAGACGCAGCAGGGCCAGCAGCGCGAACAGCGTTCCCGCGGAACGCAGGAGCGTGGCGCCCGGCATGCGCGTCACGGACGCGCGGGACGAGGACGACGGAGCGCTATGTTTTTTCCTGGAGGATTTCATATGCGACAGCTTCGGCTGGGTTCAAACCGCAATATAGATGTTGGGGACCGTGCAGACAACGAAGGTCCGGCCGGACACTTCGTGGGGGTCAGCGAACGATGAGCAGCGGCCGCGCGGCTCGCCGCAGTCCGCTGCGCATTCCCAGCGAATACATGCCGGGTGGAAGCGGCGGCAGCAGGAGCTGCAGACTGCGCTGTGTTTCGTCCATGCTCCCCTCCCAGCGGATGCGCCCGAGCATGTCCGTGAGCCGAAGATGCACGCGGTCACGTCGCTCCCCCGCGCTCCGCAGCGTCAGCATTTCCCCGCTGCGCAGCGGCTGGGGAAATGCCTGCAGCATCAGTGTTTCCGGGACATCGGAAGGCGCGCGCACCGACGTGACGCGCGTAAACTTCTCCCGCAGCAGCTCCCGCAGCGCCGATGCGCTGCCGTCGTAGCCGAGGGCCCAGATGCCCACGCCCGCGATGCCACGGTCGAGGACCAGGTCATATTTCTGGCCGAGGCTCTCGGTATCGTCAAACCAGACCTGCCGCCAGTTCGCGGTTTCATACGCGAACCATGGATTGGCGTATGTCGTGCTCCACTGGCGCTGCTGCAGACCGGCCATGTCCTGCACGAATGAATACGTGCGCGCCACGGCCCGGCCCGTGGTCGCCGCGCCCTCCGCGCCGCTCACCACCGGCCAGTCGTAGCCGTAATACGGGACGCCGAGCAGCAGGCGTTCGGGCGGCACGCCCTTCTGCAGGTACGCGTCCAGCGAACGCTGCGCGTTGTATGTCGCGCCGTGTATCGGCGCCACCGGACCGGCGGTACTGCTGCCGGACCAGAAATAATCATAGCCCATGAGGAAGAAAAGGTCGATGTGCGCACGCAGCGCTTCAAAGTCCCAGGCGTCGTTCCAGTCCACTGCCGGCACCGCGGCGCTTATTTCCGCCTCCGGCAGCGCGTGCGCCAGTGCGGCATCCAGTGCCGCGAAGAACGCGGTGAGATTCCCGCGCTGATCTCCCGGCACTGCCTCGAAATCGATGCTCACCCCGTCGGCGTCCCGCTGACGCAGCAGCGCGACGATGCGGGCGACGCAGGTGTCCCGCGCGGCCTGCGAGGAAAGCAGACTGCGGTTGTCCGCAGCCCCGAAATTCGTGACCGCGAGCTGCACCTGCACTCCCGCCGCGGCGGCGCGGTCGAGCACGGGGATGGCAGGCCAGCCCCGCACGGTTTTCATTTCCCCCGTCGCCGCATCCACCTCCGCGGAGAAATACGCGAGATGGGACAGCAGGGAGAAATCGTAATGCCGCGTCACTGAATCGGCGATCCAGTACGGGTGGTAGCCGAAAACCACGTGGGTGCGTTCCCTTTCGCGCATCGGTGCGGTGTGCAGCAGGGCGGGCGGAGCGGCGGAAACGGCCGCGGGCTGCGGACGCAGCCGCTGCTGCGCTTCATGCGCGGTGCGCGCAGGGAAATCCTGCGCCCGTGCGGTGACCGTGAAAAGAAAGAGAAGAAAGATTGTCCTGCGGCGCATGAGGAATCAGCCGTTATCCTCTCCCACCAGGGCGCTCAGCTGATCGGGCGTGTACACGCCGCGCTCGGTGATGAACTCGGTGACGTAATCGACAGGCGTCCATTCGAAGTAGCGGTTCCAGATCGCGAAATCGTCTCCCTCCTCGCGATGCAGTATTTCCTCTTCCGGCCGGTCTTCGACGGGAATGCGGTCCTTGAGCTGCGGGGAAAATTTCAGCGAATCGCAGAGCACGTACAGCGGAACACCGAACTCCTTGCAGCAGATCGCGAGAGGAAAGGTGCCGGTTTTGTTCAGCAGGTAGCCGTCCGCACTGATGCTGTCCGCGCCGACCACCGCGCAGTCCACATGCTCCATGGTCTCGCACATTGCGGCGTCCACCAGCAGCGTCGCCTGCACGCCCCGGTGCCGGAGGTCGCGAATGGTGCGGTGTCCCTCCGTCATCGGACGCGCTTCCAGCACGAAGGCCTGGCGGAGAAGCTTCGCCTCGTGCATGCGGAAAAACGTCGCCATGACAGTGGAACTGCGTGAAATCGTGACCGTGCTGCGCGGTTCGGAAAACTTCTCCGCGAAAAGCCCCGCGATGGTGACACCCGATTCGGAGAGGATTTTCTCGAGTGAGGAGAGGTAGGAAATGGCGTCCGCGGTCTCTTCGTCCGCCCGGAGCTTCGGCAGGAAATCCGACTTGAGAATCTGCAGCACGGCATGCAGCGAGGGCATGCTTTTCTGCGCGTTCTCGAGCACCGCGAAGCCCTCCCGCAGATCGTCGAGGTGATAGCCGATCGCGCAGTTCTCGCACAGCGCCAGGAGCTTGTGAATCAGCTCCGTGGCCCCGGACGTGTTGTCGTTCGCGATTTCCTGGAAATGTTTCAGCAATGGAATCGGGCCTTGTGGTGGATGAAAAAATAGGATTCCCCGCTCCAAATAGCAAGAAATGGCGAAGGGCGACGCGGGGCGCGGGACGCACGAAAAAAGGCGGTCCCGCAATGCGGGACCGCCCTGAAACCGGCAAGCGGGAATCAGTTTCCGCCTGTTTCCTCGATCTTGCGACGGGACATCTCGTCGAGCTCGTCCTCGAAGAAGAACTTCTCTTCGCCGAAGGCGGGTTTGAGATGATGCAGCCAGCTGGCCTCCTCGTCGTATTTCGCAAAGAAGGGCTTGCCGACCCACTCGGGGTTGCGTCCCTGGAGGAAGCGCAGCGCAAGAACTTTCTCGCCCGCGACGCGGGAGATGCCCGTGACCTCGACCTTGCCCGGGGTCGCCGACATCGAGGGACCGCGGACGGTGCGCGCCAGTCCGTTCACGTGACGGAAGGCCTCGCGGAAAATCTTTACCGCCTTGACCAGCGGAATCTTGAAGTAATGCTCTGCACCGGTGTCGCGCTCGACGAACATGTAATACGGAATGATGCCCAGGCGCACCTGCTCGCGCCACATCAGCTCCCACACGCCGGCGGAGTCGTTGATATGCGTCAGCAGCGGGGACTGGCTGCGGATGACCGCGCCGGTCGACTGGATGCGGCGGATCGCTTCACGCGCGATCTCCGTTTCCATTTCCCGGTGGTGATTGTAATGCGCCATCACGGCCACCGAGCGGCCGGACTGCACGATGCGCTCGAAGAGGCGCAGCAGATCGTCGGCGTCCGCGTCGGAAACAAATCGCTGCGGCCAGTAGGCCATCGACTTGGTGCCGAAACGGATGGTCTGCAGATGCTCGAGGGACGGATCCAGCAGCGGCTCGACGTACTGCTCGAGCTTGTGCGTCTTCATCACCATCGGATCACCGCCGGTGATCAGCACGTTGGTGACTTCCGGGTGCCTGCGCACGTATTCCGCGAGCTGGCTCGCTTCTTTCGCCGCGAAACGCAGATCGCTCATCCCCACGAACTGCGCCCAGCGGAAGCAGAACGTGCAGTAGGAATGGCAGGTCTGCCCCGCAGCCGGGAAGAACAGCACCGTCTCGCGGTACTTGTGCTGCAGCCCGGGCAGCACCTCGCCGTCCAGCGTCGGGACGTTCAGCGTCGT
>CAJXSA010000110.1 GCA_913060595.1 uncultured Ignavibacteria bacterium | reverse complement strand
CGACAGCGTCCGGCATCTTGCGCACATGCAGGCTTTCGCCGGTGAGCATCGACTCGTCGATGACCAGGTCCTGCGCGTCGATCAGGCGGATATCCGCCGGCACCTTGCTGCCGGATTCCACCATGACGATATCGCCGCAGACCAGTTCGGACGACGGCAGCGTCATTTGTGTCCCGTGCCGGAGCACGCGGGCCGTCGGGGAGGTGAGATCCTTGAGCGCCTGCAGCGCGGCTTCGGCCTTGCTCTCCTGGAAATAGCCGATCAGCGTGTTGATGATGACGACGGCGAAAATGACGATGGCGTCGGCAGGATCGGCGAGAAACGCCGTCAGCACTGCGGCGACGAGAAGGATGTAGATGATGGGATTGTGCACCTGCAGCAGCAGGGTCACATACCACGGCCGCAGCGCTTCACGCGGAAGTTCGTTGGCGCCGCCCCGCTCCCGCGCGCGGGCAACGTCCTCCGCGGAAAGTCCGGTCGAGGGATCTGTATCAAAATGGCGGAAAATCTCTTCCGCTGTTTCCGTGTGCCAGTGCGGCATGCAGTACCTCAGAAAATACAACGGCAAAAATGACGTATTCCCCGGCCACGTGCAAAAATGCGCGGTGCGGCTCTTTGGTACTGTCGCATGTAGCCCGTGGCGGTTATATTTACGGAATGGATGCGAACACTGTCATCATGACACTGCTGCAGCGCCTTGCGGACGGAGACATGACGCCGGCCGAATGCGGGGCGGAGCTGCAGAAGCTCGAACGCCACGTGCACGTGGGCGATTACGCGCGCCTCGATCCCGGACGACGCGCACGGACGGGGTTTCCGGAAGTCGTGTACGCGCCGGACAAATCGGAGGCCGAGCTGCAGGGCATTCTGCAGTCCCTGCGTGAGCGCGGACAGGAGAACATCCTGGTTTCCCGGCTGTCTGAAGAGCTGTACCGGCGGCTGTCGGACGAGAACTGGGCGTCGCGGTATTACGCGCGCTCGCGCACGGCGGTTTTCGGCATGCGCGCCCCGGAAAGCGGCACGGGAAGTGTCGCCATCGTGACGGCAGGAACGTCGGATCTCGCGACCGCGGAGGAAGCGGAGCTCGCCTGCATCTATGCCGGCAGCTCTGTGCAGCGCTTCGCCGACGTCGGTGTGGCCAGCATCGAGCGCCTGCTGCAGGTCGTGCCCGACGTGTCGCGCTGCAACGTCTGCATCTGTGTCGCAGGCATGGAGGCCGCACTGCCGTCCGTGCTCGCGGGACTGCTTCCCATCCCCGTCATCGGCCTGCCGACATCCGTGGGGTATGGCGTGAACGACGGCGGCATCAACGCCTTGCTCTCCATGCTGGGCAGCTGCGCCCCGGGGGTGACGACGGTGAACATCGACAACGGTATCGGCGCCGCCGCCGCGGCGCATCGCATCAATCTCCTCGTTCAGCGACGCTCGCATGACAGACATTCCGACGACATATAAGCAGCTGCTCGAACGCATCGCCCGCGAGGGAAGCGCCGACGCACGCAACCTGGTGGCTTTCTCGGGAGGGGTGGACAGCAGCCTGGTCGCGCAGGCGGTGCACACGGTTTTTCCCGCCAATTGCGAAGCCGTCATGGCTCTGTCTCCGTCGGTTTCCGCGGACATGCGCACGCTCGCCGAGGATATCGCCGCGCACATCGGCATACCGCTTCGCTTCGTGCACATCGAGGAGTACCGCGATCCCCGCTACGTCGCCAACGAGGGGATGAGCTGCTATGTCTGCAAATCTCACATATACGACGCCCTTCGCGCGGTTTCGCGTGACGCCGCCACGCATGGTGGCGATGTGCTGCTGTACAACGGCACCAATGCCGACGACACCGCTGATCCCACGCGCGTGGGACTGAAAGCAGCGCAGGAATTCGGCGTGCGGAGTCCGCTGGATACGTTCTCCAAGGAAACGGTGCGCGCGCTGTCGCGGCATGCGGGACTCCCGAACTGGCAGTTCGCGGCGACCCCGTGCCTGCGTTCCCGTCTGCAGGCCGGTGTTCCTGCAACGCCCGCGCATCTGCAGCGCGTGGAAGCGGCCGAAGCGGCGCTGCGCGATCTGTTTGCCGTTCCCGCCACCGCGAATTTCCGCGTCCGTCATGTGCGCGACGGTTCGGCCGTCGTTGAGATAGATGCCCCCCTGCTCGAACACGTGGACCTCGACCGCTGCCGCGGCATCCTGCAGGAACTCGGCTACCGGGACGTCGCCCGCAGGGCTTTTCGCTCCGGCAGCGTGAGCGCAGACATACGGACGCCGTTATGACACTATCCGCATTGCTCGCGCAGAAACCCGTCGTCATTCTCGACGGCGCCATGGGAACCGAGCTCCATGCGCAGGGCGTGGACATCGGCCTGCCGCTCTGGTCGGCCAACGCCCTTCTTCGGGCGCCCCACGTCGTGCGCAATATTCATTTTCACATGCTGCACGCAGGGGCGGACATCATCACCACGAACACCTTTCGAAGCAACGAGCGCGCCCTCGCGCGCGCGGGATATGGTGATCGCTGGGAGGAATGGAACCTGCGCGCCGTCGAACTCGCCTTCGAGGCCCGGGAACGCTATCACCCGGCGCGTCCCGTGCTCGTCGCGGGCGGACTGGCCCCGGTGGAGGACTGTTACAGTCCCGATCTCGTTCCTTCCGCCGCGGAATTGCAGGAGGAGCATGCCCGTCAGGCCGCGCAGCTCGCGATGTACGGGGCGGATGTCCTTCTCGTTGAAACCATGATGAGCGTGCGCGAGGCCGACGCGGCTGCGGCCGCATGCGCGGCGACCGGGAAGGAATTCGCGGTCAGCTTCGTCTGCGACGCGGAGGGACGCCTCCTTTCCGGCGAGACGCTCGCCGACGCGGCCGGCACCGTGGCACGCCACGCACCTGCCGCGCTCCTGGTCAACTGCGTTTCCGCGCTGCACATCCGTCGCGCGCACGCCATGCTGCGGGAAGCGACCGCGCTTCCCACGGGCGCATACGCGAACACGGGCAATCCCGAACCCGGTGCGCACGAGGAAACCCGGAGAGACGTCGACGTCGAGGGCTTCACCGTCGCTGCGGAGCATTGTGTCGCAGACGGCGCCCGCATCGTGGGCGGCTGCTGCGGGAGCACCCCGGAGCACATCCTGTCCCTGACCCGCACGTTCAGTCCGTCGACACTGCGCTTCCAGGAGGAGGAGCAGGAGGCCTGGCTGGAGGCCCGGCGCAGCCGGTACAACCGGCCGGCACTGCCCGACGCACAGAATTTCACCTGAGAAGGCCGACGGTCGACCCCGTCGCGAGGCTTTCTCCCACATCACGCATGTTTCCCGAACGGTATCCCGGAGTACCCGTGTCCCAACCGCATTTCCCGCAACACCGTCCGCATGTCTTTCCCCGCACCTTTCTTCCCGCCGTTTTCATCCTGCTCTGCATCACTGCCCCGGCGCTGCATGCACAGGAAGATCTCTCCATCACGCCGCGCGAATGGATACTGAGCATGCAGGGGGGGACGACCAAGCTGCTCGATGATTTTTCCGACACGCGTTTTTCCATCGGAGGAGCGCTGACGCTGCGCCGGCATATCCTCGATTTCCGCGGCGGTCGAGGATCCCTGTACGCGATGACGGGCATCGGCTTTTATGACCTGCAGTGGAGAGCGGACGGCACCATGCTCCGGTATTTCGATACGAGCCGCGTGCGCATCGGGGATATCAACCGCACCTTCGCCATGCCCCTGTACGCACAGGCTCTCTGGCGCACGCGCATCGGACCGCAGGCCGAGCTGTTCCTCGGTGGCGGACTGGAGCTGACCTACTATTCGCCGATGAACAAGAACGGGGACGCCCTGCCCCGGCCGCAGGAGGCCTACGGCAAGTGGACCGTCGGCGTGCCGCTGACAGCCATGTTCGATTACATGCTGACGGATCATTTTTCCATCACCCTGCACACGTCTCTGCATCCGACGTTCACGGATTACCTGGACGGAATGGAATACGGGGAATGGGCGGATACCTACCTGACGGCGGGCCTCGGTTTCACGTACGCCTTCCCGGAACCGGACAAGGATTCGGACTACGACGGACTGCTCAATCGTGACGAGCGTCTGCAGACGCGCACCGATCCCTACAACGCCGATACCGACGGCGACGGACTGCGTGACGACGAGGAGATCGCGGCCGGGACGTCCCCGCTGTTCCCGGACACCGACAGTGACGGACTGCGCGACGGGGACGAGGTGCATCGCTGGGGATCGAATCCGCTAAAAAAAGACAGCGACGACGACGGCCTCGACGACATGCAGGAGACGGTGATCGGCAGCAATCCCACGCGCACGGACACCGACAGTGACGGACTCAACGACAGCGTCGAACTGGCGCACGGCACCGATCCGCTCCGCCACGACACCGACGGAGACGGCATCCCCGACGGGGCGGAAACGCGTTCGTCGCCCCTGATGGCGGACACCGACGGCGACGGACTTGCGGACGGAGAAGAGAGCAGCATGGGACTGCGGCCCTACGACGAGGACTTCGACGCGGACGGACTGTACGACGAAGCGGAACTGCGCTTCAACACGGATCCGAAAAAACCCGACACCGACAACGACCGCGCGACCGATTACAGCGAGATTTTCGGACTGATGACCGATCCGCGCAACCCGGACACCGACGGCGACGGCATTCCTGACGGACGGGATCCCACCCCGCTGCGCGGCAGCACATACAATCCCACCGAAACCATGTCGTGGGTGTTCACGGAGCTGTTCGGCCGTGGCAGCGCGGTGCAGGAAAACGCGAAGTCCTTCATACAGATGCTGCATCTGATCCGCAGCGCGCCGCGTCAGCAGATTTTTGAAATCGAGATCCAGGTGTTCGGCCGCAACATGACCGAGGCGCGCGAACGCCGCGGGGAGCTCGAGCGCTTCCTGCGCAAGCTCACAGGGAGCTGGGACGTGCCCATCATCACCCTGTTCGAGGATGTGCAGGATACGTATTACGATGCGCGGTTGAAATACATCTGGAACACCGGTCTCAGGCGCTGACGGCGCAGGGCGGCGGCGGATTCAGGATGTGCCGTCGGCTCCGCTGCGGGGAACGGCGAACTTGATCACGACGGCAGTGGCGTCGTCGTGGCGGTCGGCGGTGCCGCTGAAGCGTCCCACGCAGGCAAAGAGAGCCGCGAGGATTTCCTGCGCGCTTCCGTCCGCGTGATCCGCGATGCAGGTCGTGACGCCGTCGAGGCCGAACTCCCTGTTCTCCTCGTTCATCGCCTCGCTCACACCGTCGGAGAGAAGGACGAGAATGTCTCCTCCGCGTGTGAAGATTTTCTGCTCTTCGAGTTCGTCCGCGAAACGGTGGCGGTCGAGTCCGATACCGAGTCCGGCGGGCTGATGCAATGTGACCTCACGGCTGAGCGCATTGTAGTGCACGAGGGGAAGGTGCCCCGCACGGAGGAAACTCACTTCGTTTTTCAGCAGGTCCACGCGCAGTCCGGCCATGGTCAGGTAGCTGCGCTTTTCGATATGGTCGAAGATCTGCGTGTTGAGACGGACGAACAGCTCCCAGAGCGTGGGCTGATATGATTCGATGGTTTTGATGATGCCCTGGATGCGCGCGAGATACATCGCGGCGGAGGTGCCCTTACCGGAGACATCGCCGAGGATGAACGTCGTCGCGTCGTAGCGCGGCAGGAATTCGTAGAAGTCCCCGCCGACTTCATGCGCGGGCAGGGAATGCGCCGCGATGTCGATGCCGGGCAGTTCGGGGATGTCGGAGGGCAGGGATGCGAGCTGTATGCGGCGCGCGATCTCCAGTTCCTTGCGCATGCGCTCCTTTTCACGGGCGCTCTCATAGAAGCGCATCGCCATGAGGGCGTCGGTCACGTTGATGGACAGGGCGTCGAGCAGCTCGATGTCCTCCCGCGTGTAATTCGTCTCCGACTGCTTTTCTCCCAGCAGCAGCAGCGCGTCGATCTCGCCGTTCATGCGCACGGCCGTCAGGAATTCCACCCCGGCATCCTGGAAGCGCTCACGCAGGGGCAGGTTGTCCGCGGCGACGCTATTCGACTTTTCGAAGTGCGGCCAGAGCTGTGCGATATCACCGGCGTCGAGTGACAGGGTTTCTCCGCCCGCGGACAGGCTGCTGTCGGCGAGAGAGATGAGACCGTCGTCACTGCGGCCGAGGAATGCCGCGCTTTTGAGTCGCATGAGCGAGACCAGGTCCTGCACCACGGTCTCCGCCAGCGCGAGACGGTCATAGTAGCTGTGCGACAGTTTGCTGAACGCGGACAGCGCGCGCTTGTAATCGAGCGATCCCCGCGAGAAGCGATCATCGAGCATGCGCCGTCCCCGCCGGTACATCAACCAGAAGCCCACCGCAAGCAGCATCCCCGTGACGAGGAAGATTCGCCGTTCGAAGGTTTCACGCTGTTCCTGGTCGAGGGCTTTGAGACGGATGACTTCCACCTGTTCCGCGCTGACGCTGATCACGGGGAGGTCCGGATCCTCGTGCGGAAGCACGAGCAGCATCCCGACGAACAGCAGCAGCAGAATCGCGATGAACGCTGTGCTCAGCGTGGTGTACAGCGAGCCGCGCCGCACGACCACGTAGAGATCGAAAATACGCTGGCGGATGATGGTGTGAAACAGCAGTGCCGGAACCGCAATGCCGCCGAAGAACACGCCCTGCCAGCTGGAGAAGGACGATACGGTTGCCGCGCCGGCGACGACAAGTATGCCGAGGATGACGGTGAGCATGACGGGGCGGTTGCGCTGGCGATACTCGACACGCTGCGCGTCTTTCATCGAGCGCGTGAGGTACACCTGTATCGCTGTCACCGTCAGTGTCATGAGCAGAAACAGGTAGAGGCCGCCGGGAGACTGCGGGAAGAACACCTTCTGCAGCAGCAGGCCGATGAACATGGTCGCGATGGGCGGGACGTAGAGGAGGATGTAGGTCAGCTGCGGTATCGGCCTGACGAAGCGGCGGCAGGGGAAGAACAGCAGCAGGTGCATGAAGGCGGAGATGGTGATCGGCCACAGCAGGGGGGAAAGAAACATGCCCACCGTCGTCAGCGCGTCCGGGTAATGCAGGTAGGAGACGTCCTTGTTTATCAGCAGCACCGTGCCGGCCGCGAGCTGCGTCCACCCGAAAAGGCGCGCAACCGGGTAGCCGGGTCTCTTGAGTATGACCCAGCTGCCGAGGGCGATGTGGAAGAGCGCGGTGAAGGCAAGAGCGATGTAGAACAGGGGAATGCCGTAGTCCGCCGTGACGACGCGGATTTCCAGTGTTTCGTCACCCCGCTCGATGGTGTATTCCAGGACCTCCCCGCCGCGTCCTGTCACGAGGTAATTGTTCGCGTCGAACTTGTCCTCGACGGGATTGCCGTTCACCGCGACGATCACGTCGCCGACGCGCAGTCCGGCACGGTCGGACACCCCGCCCTCGGTGACGTCGATGATCGTGACCTTGCCCTCGATGTCGGTGTACAGGTTCTCGTCGGTGGTCACGGACGCGAAGCGCACGAGCCACACCGTGCTCAGGGCGAGCGCGGCGACGAGCGCCGCCGTGTACACGGCGCGGACGAGCCGGGGGTTGCTGTTGAAAAACGGGAGTCCTTGCATGCCGTCCTGTGATTCTTCCGTCAGTATACCGCCATGGCGGTTCTTTGTTGCACTCAGCGCTGCTCGATGACATCGAGGTACTCCTGCTCCGCACGGAGCAGATTCTCGATGGCGTGATGATATCGGCTGCGCTGATGCAGGTCGAGGGCGCGGCGGAACGCCTCGAGCGCCCCGCTGAAATCCTGCTGGTACTGCAGGGTGAGTCCCAGGTCGTACCAGAGAATGTCCGTGTTTTCACCTGCGCTGTCTTCGTTGATCAGTTTCCGCAGGAGCACGCTGGCGTCCGGCCAGCGTCCTTCTTCCGCGTGCTGAATCGCGGTTTCGATCAGCGGATAGTCCCCGTCGACGAGAAAGGTCACCAGTTCACGGTCCGTGACCGGCCGTGCGGCGTCGCGCAGTGATTCGGTGACCTGGCGGGCCAGGTCCGCTGCGAACTCGGCGGTCACGAGTTCGGGCGGTTCCTTCTCAACGGCACGGGTTTCATGCCGGGCTTCGACGGACATGTTCTCCACGAAGGGGATGTCGCCCGCGGAGACATCGATGAGCATGATGCGACAGGTGGCGTTCGCGCGTCCCTGGCGCACGCGCTTCACCGTTTCCGGGTCGCGCATGCTGCGAATGCTCGCGTCGAGGATCTGTTCGCGGTACGCGGTCTCCATCACCTCGCAGAGCAGGAGGCAATCCGCATCCGCCGCGCGCGCGAGGGCCGCCGCTTCACCGAGCGCGACCGTGCCGCGTGCGGTGAGCAGTTCGCCCCTGCCACCCGGTGCGCGGACGAAATCCGTCCCGGGCGTTTCCGCAAGGGCAGGCACCAGCTGCCTGTCGAGATTTCGCTGGAAGAGGACGGAGAGGCTGTCGGGCTGCGGTGCGAACGGGACGACCACGGCGATGCGGTCGCAGGTGTGCAGGTCAATCGCGGCGGGCCGCTGAACGGGCACGACAATGCTCCGCGTGCCGCAGGCGGCTGCGGCGAGCAGGAGGGGCAGGAGGCATCCTGTCAGAATACGGAGGGACATGCGGACCTCCGTCAGCGGTCGGTGGCGAGAAATGCTGCGTAAAGGATGATGGCGGCCAGTCCGAGTACCAGGATGACGCCGAGAATGGTCAGCATGAACTGTCCCATCGTGCTCTGTCGTCCGGCGGGACTCGCATCGGCCGTGTCCCAGTAAGAAAGCGTGGTGTCTGTCGTGTACGTGCTGCCGTCCTCCGACGTCACATCCGCGGTGCCGCGAATGCCCGACGGGGTCAGGCGCCAGTGATCGCGATGGAAAAGAAGGGTTCCGTTGTCATGCGTGTGCACACGGAGTCCCTCGGTGACAGTCCCGGCCTGTGCCATCGCATGCGGCGATCCCGACCCTGCCGCATGTTCCATCGTGCCGTATGGCGCGAGGGAGAGCTGCGGCGTGCAGCCGGCAAGGAGAAGCAGGGTGAGTGCGGGAAGGAAAAATCGCATGAGTCGTGGCATGGGCGTGGACTGTTCGTTGCTGAAACAAGTTAGAAAATACCGCGACGCAAAAAAAGAAGGCAGTCATTTCAGACTGCCTTCGCGGAAGATTCTATGCGGATGCGCTGTCAGCGCGTCACGAGCAGGCGGCGCGTGAGCGATTGCGCGTTGGTGTTCAGCTTGTAGATGTAGACGCCGGGCGCCACGGGACGGTTGTTGTTGTCACGTCCGTCCCAGCTGACCGTCGACCGGCCGATGGTGCGTGCTTCGCTCACGAGCGTGCGCACTTCCTTGCCGAGAAGGTTGTAGACTTTCAGCGAAACGTTGCCGGCGGAGGGCATGAACCAGGAAATCGTCGTGTTGGCGTTCTTGCTGACGGAGAAGGGATTCGGATAATTCTGCGACATGACCAGGCTGCGTGCGGACGGCGCGCTGCCCGATGCGGAGGTGACTCCGGCGGTGGCACAGAAGGTCATCACTTCCTTCTCACTGGTGTTGTCGAGGTTGGTCAGGGTGACTTCGACGCAGAAGCGTCCCGCGGTGGTGCCGGTCATGAACGTGATGTCCAGGTTCTCATGATGGTCGGCGGAGAAAACGCCGTCGATCTGGTCCTGGTTCGGCTGGAAGCAATTCTGGAAGAAGCAGATCTGCGTCATCCAGTCCTGCGGCAGGGCGCTGCGCTCGGTGATCTCGACGCGCAGGTTCAGATCCTTGCCGCTGACGTTCGTGACTTCAATTTCGACGGGAATGTATCCGTTCAACTCACCTGACGCTTCCGCCGTGCTGGCCTCAACGGTGAAGCTTTGCGCATGCACCGCCGGGGAAGTCCACAGCAGCAGGGCCAGGGTCAGGAGGGGAAAAACCAACGTGGTTGCAAATTTTCTCATATCAACTCCATAATTCGCGTAAGTATCTGAATATATTGAATCTTATGTCCGTGCACAAGGGCGGCATTTTCACAGTACTGTCAGGAAAGCACCGTCTCCTCTCCATATCAGACACCGAAAGGGCAAAAAACGTTACCCGGCGAAGAAAAAAAATGTTCCGAACGGGTTTCCGGTGACGTTCATGTCATATGATACGGCGGGAGACGCGCTTTGTTGCCGGGGATATCGCGTATTGTGCGTATATTAATGACTGAGAAGAATTTGACGGCATATGTTTGATAAACTCGACATAACGGTACAGCGCTTCGAGGATATCGGCCTCGAGATGAGCAATCCCGCGGTCGTCGCCGATCAGGTGCGTTTTCGCGCACTGGCGCGGGAGCGCAGTCAGCTCGAACCGATCGTGGAGGAATATCTGCGCTACAAGCGGCTGCGCAGCGATGTGGAGGGACATCGCGAGATCATCCGAAGCGAAAGCGACGAAGACCTGCGCACGCTGGCACAGGAGGAGCTTTCCGGACTCGAGGCGCAGCTCGCCGCTTCCGAGCAGGATTTGAAATACCTGCTCATACCGAAGGACCCGAACGACAGCCGCGACGTCATCGTCGAAATCCGCGCCGGGACCGGCGGAGAGGAAGCGGCGCTGTTTGCGGGCGACCTCTACCGCATGTACTCGCGGTACGCCGAGGTGCAGGGCTGGAAGCAGGAAATCATTTCCCTCAGCGACGCGGCCGCCGGCGGCATCAAGGAAATCACCTTCACGCTCAGCGGTGACGGCGGCTACGGGACGATGAAATTCGAG
>CAJXSA010000109.1 GCA_913060595.1 uncultured Ignavibacteria bacterium | reverse complement strand
TTTTACGGCGACCGCTATGCCGGACTGAGCGAGACGGCGCTGCATTTCATCGGCGGACTGCTCAAGCATGCGCCCGCACTCTGCGCCATCACCAATCCCACCACCAACAGCTACAAGCGCCTCGTCCCGGGCTTCGAAGCCCCGGTCAACCTCGCCTACTCGCAGCGCAACCGCAGCGCCTCGGTGCGCATCCCGATGTACTCGTCCTCGCCCAAGAGCAAGCGCGTGGAATTCCGCACGCCGGATCCTTCCACCAATCCCTACCTCGCCTTCAGCGCCCTGCTCATGGCCGGACTCGACGGCATCACCAACCGCATCGATCCGGGCGAGCCGCTGGACAAGGACATCTACGACATGAAACCCGAGGAACTGAAGAACGTCGCCAACACGCCGGCCACGCTCGAGGAAGCGCTCATGGCGCTCGAACGCGACCACGATTTCCTGCTCCGCGGCAACGTCTTCACCGAGAGCGTCATAGAAACCTGGATCGATTACAAAATGAACCGCGAGGCCAAGCAGATCGCCCTCCGCCCGCATCCCTACGAGTTCAACCTCTACTACGACGTCTGAGAAAAAAAGAGTAACGCAGAGTATCGCAGAGTCAGCGCAGGGTTTCGCAGAGTGGAAATCAGCACGGGGAACGCCCCGGCGGTTTCCACTCTGCGTCTCTCTGCGAGAACTTTGCGGTACTCTGCGTAACGCTTCTCTGCGAAAATCTGTGCTACGAATTCAGAAGCGCAGCTGCATGCCCATGCCCCCGGGGCGGGGGAGGAGGGTGAGTGCGCTTTCGGGGGAGACGTCGAAGGAGAACAGGGCGGCGTCGACGTAGGCGTCGGCCAGCTGCAAGAGGTAGGTCACGAACAGCCACCAGCCGTAGGTGTCGCGGTTGTCGCGGTAGAATTCCCGGTAGCGCTTGAGCAGGAGATTGCCCGAGGGATTGTCGTCGGTCACGGTGGCGTCGTACAGGTCGCTGTACTCGACGAAGTTCTGATGCTCCGAGATCATGCCGTAAATGAGAAAACCGCTGAGGCCGAGGACCACCGGGACTTTCCAGTAGGACTCGTTGTAATACTGTCCCCAGCCGGGAATGATGGCCGAGCGCAGCACCGCGCCCATGGCCGATTTTTCCTCCACGCTGTCACGGACTTCCTCGAAGGCTGCGGCCTCGATCTCCAGCCCGGTCGCCTGCGCGAGAGAGTCCTGCTGCGACTGACCGGCTTCGTCCTGGGCAAGGACGGACACCGGAAGCAGGAGGATAGCGAGAAGGGCGATATGGAGGCTGCGCGGCATCAAATCAAATTAGCATCACATACCGCGAAAAACAATGCGGGGTTCCCGCGTTGCATAATGCGCGTACAACCCGTATGTTTTTCCTTATTCATCGCCATCGCCTGTGAGTGCACATGGATAAAATCACCGTCGCCGTCCTTTTCGGCGGACGATCCGGCGAGCACGAAGTCTCCCTGGTCTCTGCCGCATCCGTCATGGATGCCCTGCATCGCGACCGCTATGAGGTCCTTCCCGTCGGCATCGACAAGGAGGGACGCTGGTACTGCGGAGAGCAGGCCCTGCCCTATCTGAAAAGCGGCACGGGCACACCGCCGCGCTGCATGCTGCCGTCAGAGCCGGGACGCAGCGCATTGCTCGTCGCGCGCGAAGACGGAGGCTGGAGCGAACGTCCCATCGACGTGCTCTTCCCCGTGCTGCACGGCAGCAACGGGGAGGACGGCACCATGCAGGGACTGTTCGAACTCGCGGACATCGCCTACGTGGGTGCCGGCGTGGCCGCTTCGGCCGTGGCCATGGACAAAATCCTGCAGAAGCGCCTGCATCACGAGGCGGGCATCCCCATCGTTCCCTTCGTGCATTACCGTTCGCATGAAATCGCCGCCGCCGTCGAGGACGTCGCCCGCGACATCACAGAGCGCATCGGTCTCCCCGTCTTCGTCAAGCCCCCCAACCTTGGGTCCAGCGTCGGCATCAGTCGCGCGACGGATCACGAAAGCCTGGTCACGGCGCTCAAACTCGCAGCGCGCTTCGACCGGAAGGTGCTGGCGGAGAAAGCCGTCCCCGGTGCGCGGGAGATAGAAGTCGCGGTGCTGGGCAATGACGAACCTGTCGCGAGCATTCCCGGTGAGGTCGTGCCGAGCAACGAGTTCTACGATTACGACGCCAAGTATGTCGACGGCGCCTCCGCCCTGCACATCCCGGCCCTGCTGCCCGAAGGCATGGCGGAGCGCGTCCGCATGATGGCCGTGCAGGCCTACCGGGCGCTGGACTGCGAGGGCATGGCGCGCGTGGACTTCCTCTACTCGCGCGACAGCGGCGACCTGTACATCAACGAGATCAACACCATCCCGGGCTTCACATCCATCAGCATGTACCCGAAACTGTTCGCCGCCAGCGGCATTCCCTACGAGACGCTGCTCGAGAGGCTGATCGACCTGGCCCGGCGCAGGCAGGCGGAAAAACGTGCGCTGCATCGTTCCTACACCCCGCGAAAGGAGTGGCACAGGGAAGATGGCTGACATCAACGCACCGGGATACTGGGACGCTGCCTACCGCGAGGAACGGGACGGCTGGGACATGGGGACGCCGACACCGGTGTTCGTGGACCTGCTCACGCGCTTCGACATGGATTTCCGCTCTATCGGCGGAGAGCATTACGCCCGCATGGGGCGTCCGCCGCGTGTGCTGATTCCCTGCAGCGGCCGGGGATACGATGCGCTGCTGTTCGCAGGACGCGGCTGGGACGTGACCGCGGTGGACTTCGCGGCAGAACCCCTCAGCTGGCTGCGCAGCGAGGCCGCGCACGCCGGTCTGCCGGTTACCATACTGCAGGAAGACATGTTCTCCATGGCCCGCAGCCATCCCGCGCAATACGATCTCATCGTCGAGTACACCTGCGTCTGCGCCATCGAACCCGACCGCCGGCAGGAATTCCTCTCCTTCGCGAACGCCGTCCTGCGTCCGGGCGGCACGCTGCTGGCCCTGCTCTTCCCCGTGGACGGGCGTCCGGGCGGTCCGCCGTTCAGCATCGACGTCGACGGCTTCACCCGCGACGCCGCCGCGCATTTCACGCTCGCGCATGATGAGGTGCCGGCGACCTCTGTCAAACCGCGCCTCGGCAAGGAGCGCCTGCTGCTCTGGCGCAAGGGGAAGGACTGAGCATGGCGATGCGCAAGCTCCGCCACGAGGAAATCAGCCGCGTTCCGATCGAGGATATCGGCGAAAAAGCGCGGCACCCGCTGGTGATCGTCGTCGACAACGTCCGCAGCCTGTACAACGTGGGGTCGATTTTTCGAAGCTGCGACGGCGCCCTGGTGGAAAAACTGTATCTCTGCGGCTTCACGCCCTTTCCGCCGCGCAAGGAAATCTCCAAAACCGCCCTCAGCGCCACGGAATCCGTTCCATGGGAGCACGTGTACGACATTACCGAGGTGCTGGCACATCTCAAGGACTGCGGATACCGCATCGCCGCACTCGAACACACCACCGGCAGCATATCCTGTTTCGACATGACGGCGGAGCTTTTTCCCCTCGCGGTCGTGGTGGGAAACGAGATCACGGGTATTTCCGATTCCGCACTTTCCCTCTGTGATATTGCCGTGGAAATCCCTATGTTTGGCGTCAAGCAATCGCTCAATGTCGCCGTGGCGACCGGGGTGATCTGCTTTGAGAGTGTCCGCGTGCTTACATCCAGGACATAATTGCACATGTTCGGAGAGTCACTCCGATTTCCCTTGGAAATCCATCGGACGTCACATATCTTTTATGTAGAATTTATCCAAATAACCACCACCATCATTCTATCATACATGGAGATTATATGAAGAAGATTCTGAGTCTCGTTGCCGTGTTTGCTCTGTCCATTTCGCTGCAGGTCGCGAACGCACAGGAGAAGCCCAAGACCGCATCCAAGGATAAGGCGAAGTCCGAGTGCACGACCAGCAAGGACTGCAGCAGCAGCAAGGCGAAGGTCATGTGCGGCAGCTCTTCGAAGAAGGTCATGAAGGCCAGCAAGAAGTCCGGCGACGGCTGCTGCCCGAGCACTTCGAAGGCCAAGATGGCCAGCAAGCATGACTGCGGCGACAAGTGCAGCGACGACTGCAAGATGGCACACAAGATGAGCACTAGCGGCAGCAACAAGAACTGACGCGGCTCATTTCCGATATATGAAAAACCCGCTCGCATCGTGCGAGCGGGTTTTTCTTTTCAGCCGTTGGCGGACAGCGACGCGATGCGCGGCGCCCGCGTCAGAATATGTACTTGACCGCCACGAAGCCCAGGACCAGGAGGAGGACGAAAGCAATGGCGAGCTTGTCGAAGTACTTCTCGATGTAGACTTTGAAGGTGGGGCCGAATTTCCAGATCAGTCCGGCCACGAGGAAGAAGCGCGCGGCGCGTCCCACGGCCGATGCCACGAGGAAGGGCAGGAAGGGCATCACCGTCGCGCCGGCCGCGATGGTGGCGACCTTGTAGGGAATGGGGGTGAAGGCGGCGCCGACGAGGAACCACACGCCGATGGGACCGCGGTAGGCCTCTTCCACACGCAGCCAGTACACTTCCGCGTTGTAGAACTCGATGATGGGACGTCCGATGACTTCCATCAGCTCCCAGCCGATGAAATAGCCGAACATCCCTCCCAGCACAGATCCCACCGTGGTGATGGCGGCAAAGCGCATCGCCCGTTTCGGCATGGACACCGCGAGCGCGATCAGCAGCACATCCGGCGGAACGGGGAAAAAACTCGATTCCATAAAGGCGATCAGGAACAGCGCCCAGAGCGCGCCGGGCTTGTGCGCGAAGCTCTCCACCCAGTCGTACATGCGCCGTATGATATTAAGAAGCCACTTCACGTTTTCTCTTCCGTCATGGATAAAACACAAAAGTAGGGAAATCGCGCGAGATTTCAGCGGGGAAAAAGAGGTCCGTTTCTGACGGGCGCTACGACGCCGGCCGCCGCGTTTTCCGCCTCGACGTCGGCGCGTTGCCGCGGGGACTGTACCTCCTCCGTGCCGCCTCCGGAGAACGCATGCGCGTGTGCAAACTCCTGCTGCGGTAGACAGAAACTCTCGTCACAGGAGTCGCCTTCATGCATTGACTTTGGCCGTTTTTATATGTATATACAATGTATATACATAGAGAGTGGAAAATGACGTATGAAAACGAAGATTTCGAAATGGGGGAACAGTCTTGCCGTGCGCATACCAAGGGCTTTCGTCCGGGAGGCGGGGTTCGAATACGGCTCAGTCGTTGATCTTTCCTTCGAAGACGGGAAGCTGGTCATTGAGAAAGAAGCGTCGGCGGACGAAGAACTGGATCAGCTGCTCGCGCAGGTAAATGAGGACAATCGTCACGATGAGATCGATACCGGTGACAGGGAAGGACGGGAGGCCTGGTGACATGAAAAATGCGTACTGTCCGCAGCGCGGGGATATTGTCTGGATGTCGATGTCCCCGCAGGCAGGGAGCGAGCAGCGCGGCCGGCGCCCGGCCCTGGTACTCTCCCCGCAATCCTACAATCGCACGGCGGGTTTGGCACTATGCTGTCCGCTGACCTCGAAACAAAAAGGATACCCTTTTGAAGTGCCCGTCGGCGAAGGCCTTCCAATCACGGGCGTCATCCTCGCGGATCAGTTGCGATCACTGGACTGGCGTGCACGAGACTGCGCACGCATCAGCACTTCGTCAGATGCCACGGTAGAACGTGTGCTGCATCTGCTCTCCCTCCTTCTTACCCCCGGCAGCAGGGTGGAATCGGAAGACACAGCGGAGGATTAACCCCTGCGCAGCGAGGAAATGCCGTCGCGGGTTTCGCGGAAGAAATGCAGCAATATGTTTTCACCACTGCGATGGCGGCGAAGGGTGTCGTAGGGGAGGATGGCGCCTGTCCAGCCCTCGGTGTGCCAGTGCGCGCTGTCGGGGAGGGGCAGTTTGGTGAGACCGTCCGGGGATTTCCACGCGGTAATGTAGAAGTACGGTTCGGAAAGACCACCGTCCCCGGTGGAGAAACCGAAGTTCATCCGCTCGTCGGCACTGTCCTCGTCATTGGGATCCTCTCCCTCCACACGGCGACCGGAAAAGAGCAGCATTGCCAGGTCGAAATGATGCGGCCAGAGTTGCACAGGCGAGCTTTCTTTCCGCTGCTCACCCTTGAAGCGCTGAAACACGAGATGCAGGCGGGAAAGAGCCGCCCAGTAGCGATGTACGGCTGCCGTATCCCAGCTTCCTTCGCTGACGGCCGTTTCCAGCTCCTCCATTTCCAGCCTGTGCCCGAGTCCTTCCACCATGGCGACGATCTGACCGTACAGCGCTGCCGCGGACTGTCCCTCCAGCGGCCTCCGCGCCGTGGCACCCGCAGTCGTCAGCAGTTCCAGTTCATGTGAGACCAGGTCGATGCGCAGTTCAACGATTGCGCTGCCAAGAGGAAAGGGGGTGGTGGTGAGTCCGCGGCCTGTGACATGCAGACTGCAGTGCGCATAGTGCCGCAGCCGCGGCATCTGCTGGCAGCGAATGGCGCCGAGAATATTGCAGTACGACTGAAGGGTGTCGCGTGTGTCTCTCCACGCGGCAAGGGGGAGATCGGGAAACATGGAAACTCCTTCCGTTGAATCACAGGCGCTTCGGCGACCGGGGCGAACGGTCGCGGGAGCGTTCTACAGGCGTTTGCGGCGGACTTCGTAGAGGACGAGGGCAGCGGCCACGGAAGCGTTGAGCGAGTCGACGCGGCCCCACATGGGAATGCGTATCATGATCTCACAGGCTTTCTGAATCACGGGGCGCAGACCTTTCCCTTCGCTGCCGACGACGAGGCAGATGGGCCGAAAGCCATCGAGCGCGAGCATGTCGGTGTCCCCTTCCGCGTCGAGTCCGGCAACCCACACACCTGCCTCCTTGAGCTTTTCCAGCGCCTGGTGCAGGTTGCCCACGCGCGCGATGCGTATATGCGACGCAGCGCCGGCGGAGGTTTTCACCACCGTGTCGGTGATCGGGGCGGAATCACGCTGCGGGAGGATGACGCCGTGCACGCCCGCGCATTCCGCCGAGCGCAGGATGGCGCCGAGGTTGCGCGGATCGGTGACGTTGTCGACGGCGAGGAAGAACGGCGGGTCCTGTTCACGCACGTCGCCGATCATTTCCTCGAGCGAGACGGCGGTGTATTCCTCGATAAGGGCGACCACGCCCTGCGCCTCGCTGTGCCGGCCAAGACGGTCGAATTTCTGCTTGTCCAGCTGCGAAACCGGCACGCCGGCCTCGCGCGCCAGGCGCTTGATCTGTTCCACCGACGATCCCTGCGTGCCGAAGCGCACAAAGATTTTGGTGATCTCCTTCTTCGCGCGGAGCGCTTCGATGACAGGGTTGCGTCCGTAAATGTACATGCGTCCTCTTGCGTGTCAGGTTGCGGTCTGGTCTCAGGAAATGTCCGCCATGCGCAGCTGCGCGCGGATGCGCGGACCGAGCTGTTCGCGTATGCCGCGATGCGCGGCGCGACGGAGCTGCGGGTCGTCGTCGATGATGGTGAAGGCGGCGTCGCGCGCTTCGACGAGAATATGTTCGTGTTCGAGCAGGTTGGCGATGCGGAACGCCGGGTAGCCGCTCTGCTGCGTGCCCCAGAGGTCTCCCGGACCGCGAATCTGCATGTCCACTTCGGCGATGTGGAAGCCGTCCGTCGAATCGCGCATGGTGTCGAGCCGTCTGCGCAGATCGGATACCTGCCGGCGGTCGTCGGTGGATTTCCCGCCGCCCGCGAAATACATGCGCTTCGTGGTCATCAGGATGCAGTACGCCTGCTTGTCGCTGCGGCCGACGCGGCCGCGGAGCTGATGCAACTGCGCGAGGCCGAAACGCTCCGCGTGCTCGATGAGCATGACCGTCGCGTCGGGGATGTCGACACCGACTTCAATAACGGTGGTGGATACGAGAATATCAATTTCCCGCCGCTTGAAGCGCTGCATGACGGCGTCTTTTTCATCGGCTTTCATCTGTCCGTGCAGCAGTCCGAGCCGGAGGTCGGGAAACACTGCGCCGCGCAGCGTTTCGTATTCCTCGGTCGCCGCTTTGAGGTCGAGCTTCTCACTTTCACTCACGAGAGGGAAAACGACGTAGGCCTGGTTGCCGGCGGAGATCTCGTCGCGGACAAAGGCGTATACCGAATCCCGGTCTTCGTCGAAACGAATCGCCGTGCGCACGCGCTTTCGGTTGGCGGGCAGCTCGTCGATGACGGAGACGTCGAGGTCCCCGTACAGCGTCATCGAGAGCGTGCGGGGAATGGGCGTGGCGGTCATGACCAGCACGTCCGGCGCCGTGCCCTTCGAGCGCAGGTCCGCACGCTGGGCCACGCCGAAGCGATGCTGCTCGTCGATGACCACGAGTCCGAGTTTGCTGAACTGCACGCTCTCCTGTATGAGCGCATGCGTGCCCACGACGATGTCCACGTCCCCGTTGGCCACGGCGGCAAGGCGTGCACTTTTTGCGCCGGCGGTCTGCTGGCCGGTGAGCAGCTCGATGGAGAGGGACAGGTCGTCGACCAGCGACGTGATGGTGCGGAAATGCTGCTCGGCGAGAATTTCCGTCGGCACCATCAGCGCGCACTGATGACCGTCGTCCACGGCCAGCAGCATGGCGAGCAGGGCGACCACGGTTTTTCCCGAACCCACGTCGCCCTGCAGGAGACGGTTCATCGGATGCTCCTCCCGCATGTCGCCCACGATTTCGCGCAGCACGCGGCGCTGGGCGTCGGTGAGCGCAAAGGGCAGCTGTGCGACCAGGCGGCGGGCGGTGGGACTCTCCCCGCGGAAGGCGATACCAGGAAGTGCCGCGCCCTGCTTGCGCCGGCGCAGCGCGAGCTGCAGGGAGAGGATGAAAAATTCGTCGAAAATCAGGCGGCGTCGCGCGCGGTCAAGCACGGCCGTGTCCGCGGGACGATGGATGGCTTCGAGCGCCGCGCGCAGCGGCAGGAGATCGTGATCTGCAAGGAAATCGTCGGCATACCAGTCAGTCACTCCGCCGAGATAGCGCGCGAGCACCTGGTGCATGAGGCGGCGGAAGCCGCCGTGGCGGTTGAGGCCGACTTTCTCCAGCTCGGCGTTGGACGGGTAGACGGGAATGATGCCGCCGGTGTTGATGAATTCCAGCGTGTCGCCTTCCTGCAGGCGATCGATGTCCGGGTGCACCATGCTCGGCTTGCGCCCGTAAAACTGCACTTCGCCGGAAACCGCGACCGGCTGTCCCGTCGTGAACGCGTTCTGCCAGTAGCTGATGCCCTGGAAAAACACCAGCTCCATGCTGCCACCGTCGTCGCGCAGCGTCACCACGAGTCGCTTGCGGCGGCCGGGAACGGTGTGCACGCTGCCGACGCTGCCCATCACCGTCACGGTTTCCCCCGCGTGCAGTGAGAGCTCGCGTATGGTCACGAGCGTACTGCGGTCGAGGTAGCGTCGGGGATAGTAGAAAAGCAGATCCTCAGCCGTGTGCAGTCCTGCGGCGTGGAGCACCTGCGCGCGCCGGCTGCCGACACCGGGGAGTCCGCTGACGGGAATTTCCGAGGGCGCTATGGATGGAGAGGAGGGCAATTCCTGCGTGATCCGGATATCCCCAAACCTACACGCTCGGCCGCTCACTTGCAATCCGCTTGCCACGGGGTATGTCAGATCACCGTGAAATCGTATATTTTCAAGAATATTGTCGTTCATAGAATTCGTGACCCATGTCGAAGCAACGCTCCGAAAAAAAACAGCAATCGCGTGACGCCGCCCCGAGGCCGTTCGCTGCGATGGAATTCTCCCCGCTGCAGCGGCGCCTGCTCTCGCTGCTCTTTCCCCTCGCTGCGATTGCGGCAGGACTGATCTACGTTCTTCCCATGACCGAGGGTGCCGGGGGACCGGGACTGCCGTTCGACGAGTCCTATGTCCCGCTCAATTTCGCGCGCAGTCTCGTCGAACACGGTGCTTTTGTCTTCCACGCAGCCGACGCAGCGACGACCGGCGTGACCGCCCCGCTGCAGGTGCTGCTGCTCGCCATCGGGGGACTGTTCACCGAAGATTTCGTACTGCTGACTTTCATCCTCGGTATCGGCGCCTTCGCCGCGTCGGCGTGGCTGATGTTCCGTCTGGGACTGCTGCTCTTCCGCGAACAGCAATGGCTGGCCGCGGCGGCCGCACTGATCTTCGTTCTTTCTCCGCGTCTTGCGAGTGCGGCGGTGTCGGGATTGCCGACCATGCTGCTCATTGCCCTGCTGCTGGCGTCGGCCACCGCATACTTCGCACGCCGGCCCCTGCTGTTTTTCCTTTTCGCGGGACTCGCTCTCTGGGTGCGTCCGGACGCGTTTGTCTTTCTCCTCGCCGCCGTCGTGCACCTCGTGTACAGCCATGCGGGCGTGCGCAGGGAACTGCGTACCCAGCAGGGTGACCGACGTCCCGTCACCGCGGCGCAGACGCGCGCGGGCGCGCTGCTCTACCTGCTGCTGCTCGCCGGCTACGTCGTGTTCAACCTCACGCTTGGCAATGGTGTTCTCCCGAATGCCGTTGCGGCCACGATGGAATACTATTCCCGCATGCTCACCGATTACACCGGCGAACTGCAGACCTTCTTCAGCTGGTCCTGGTCGGCCCTGATGCTGTTTTTCGCCCTCTTCGCGCTGCTGCCCCTGCTCGGCGCCGTGCTGCGCCGCCGTCCCGCCCCCATGCTCATGACCGCGGCGTACGTGCTCGGCAGCATCCTGCTCTTCGCGGTATTTCATCCGGTGATCCGCGACTACTACGTGCTGCTGCCGACGCTGCCATTTTTCATCCTGCTCGCAGCATGGGGAC